>NZ_CALACG010000245.1 GCF_937890585.1 uncultured Campylobacter sp. | reverse complement strand
CTATTGATCAGGCATTTATCGGCTCATGCACAAATGGCCGTCTAAGCGACCTTCGCATAGCAGCGCAGATCCTAAAAGGCAAAAAAGTAGCCCGCAAAACAAGGCTCATCATCACTCCAGCGACGCAAAAGATCGCAAGAGCTGCTGAAAAAGAGGGGCTAATCGACATTTTCATAGAAGCAGGAGCGGTTGTGAGCAACCCAACTTGTGGCGCTTGCCTTGGCGGATATATGGGCATTTTGGGCGCAAATGAGCGCTGTATCTCAACGACAAATAGAAATTTCGTCGGTCGTATGGGCGATAGGACGAGTGAAATTTATCTGGCTAACTCGGCTGTTGTGGCGGCTTCAGCGATAGCAGGTAAAATCGCTGATCCGCGCGATCTTTAGAATTTAACGGCTCGTCTCGCGAGCGTTTTTAACGGAGCTAGTAAAAATTTAGCTCGATAGACTAAAATGTCTTATCTTTGCTAAATTTTTACGTCGCTTCTGCTTGCAGTTGCGACCCCAAGGGGAGTAAAGCCTTTAAACCCATCTCACGATACTTTGCCTTATATTTGTGACAAAATTTGGTGAAATGTTTTTCTTGTGAAATTTTCGTTGTAATATCTGGTTTTATCTGTAAAAATCAAAGAAATTCAAAAGCATTTTGTATAAATTAAATTTAGCCGATAAATTTGCAAATTTATCGGCTATTTTTTAGCATAAAAGGTTTGAAGCTAGCACATTAAAACGCTGTTATAGTTGCCAAAAGTCCAAAGATTATACCTGGCAAGTTTGCAGCAGAAAGCGGATAGTCTTTTTTAGCTTTTAGCAAGCCGTAACTTGTCCAGATCGTGCAGTTTATCGCAGCAGCTAGCGGCTGGATAAAAGGTGTTTTGTTGCCATCAAGATTGCCCATTATTTGTGGGATGTACGAAATATACATAATAACCGATAGGCACGTACCTATCCAACCTAAAATTTGTAAATTTCTTTCGCTCATGTTATCTCCTTTAAAAAGCGGCATTATATTATTTTTTTTCTTCACGAGCGGTGAATGCTGGCAATTAAAAAATTTATGCATAAAAATGCGTGGATTGACGAGTTTGGCTTGAAGTAAATTTGATGAAATTTTAACAAAAACGCATGCGGCGTGTTGGCTTAGCGACAGAGTTTTGGCTCAAGGGCGAGCTTTGCATTTGCTATGTAGCCTTGAGCCTGCTACATAAATTTAAGCCAAATTTAGCCCCAGCGACCGCTAGAAGCTAAATTTAAAGCTCACTCATTTTGGTGTTCTGTTTGTCTCTCCGACGTAGAGCTGTCTTGGACGGACGATCTTTATGCTCTCTTGTTCTTTTAGCTCGATCCACTGGCTAATCCAGCCTGGCGTCCTGCCGATGACGAAGATGACGGCAAACATATTGTTTGGTATGCCAAGTGCTTTTAGGATGAGCCCTGAGTGAAAATCAACATTTGGATACAAATTTCTACTCACAAAATAATCATCATTTAGCGCGATCTCTTCGATGCGGTTGGCGATCTTGATGAGCTCTGAGCTAATGCCGATCTCATCCATCAGCTGATCTCTCATCTTTTTAAGCACCTTTGCGCGCGGGTCAAAGTTTTTATAGACCCTGTGACCAAAGCCCATTAGTCTAAATGGATCGTTCTTATCCTTTGCTCTAGCGATGTATTTATCGACGTTTGCGACCGTGCCGATCTCTTCTAGCTGGCGGATGACGCCCTCGTTTGCTCCGCCATGAGCCCAGCCCCAAAGTGCGCCGATACCTGCACTTATACATGCGTATGGGTGCGCGTGCGTTGAGCCAACGGTCCTAACAGTCGTAGTAGAAGCATTTTGCTCGTGATCAGCGTGCAGCATAAAGACCGTGTCAAGCGCCTTGATCTCGATAGGCTTAAGATCGACGTGCTCGTATGGATAGCCCCTCATCATATAGAGGAAATTTTCAGTAAAGCCACGATCTAAATTTGGATATATGATAGGAAGTCCGCGTGAGTAGCGGTAGCTAAAGGCCGCTATCGTTGGGATCTTAGCGATGATACGCATAGCCATCTCGTGGTACTCTTCAGGCTTATCCATATTTAGGTGGTCTGAGTAAAAGGCACTTAGTGCAGAGACCGCTGCCTGCAAGATCGCCATAGGGTGCGCCTTGTCTGGAAATGCGTCAAAGAGCTTCATCATGCCCTCGTGTATGAAGCTTCTTTTTTTGAGCTCATCTTTAAAGCCCCTGTATTGCTCGTTAGTTGGTAGCTCTTTGTTTAAAAGCAGGTAGGCAACGTCTAAAAATGTCTTATTTTCAGCCAAATACGCGATGTCGTAGCCTCTATACATGAGCTCGCCCTTTAGGCCGTCGATGTAGGTTATGGCTGAGCGGCACATCGCAGTTGAGGTGTAACCTCTGTCAAAGGTAAACATCCCAGTGTCGCTAAAGAAAGTCGATATGTCGATGACATCTGGTCCCATCGTGCCTTTTAGGATAGGAAATTCATAGCTCTTGCCAGTTCGGTTGTCGATTAGTGTGGCTGTATTTGATGACATTTTTACTCCTTGCTTTTTGATTGCATTAAAATTTTGATGATTATAGCTCCTATTATAGCTTGTGCGAGGCTTGCTAGGATGAAAGATGAGTAAGAATAGTCACTTATCTCGCCTGATTTGTGTGCGATAGTAGCAACTGCGATCAAAAGAGTGAGCGGCATAGACTGCGAAACTGAAAATAAAAATATCCCTCTAAAGCCAAGCTTGCCCAAAAAGAGCAAACTAGATACAACTCTGGTGCCAAGCATCGCTAAAAATATAAAAATAGCATCCTTTATCACTTCGCTAGATCCTAGGCTTGAAAGCTTGAAAGTCGAGCCTATGTGGATGAAAAATATCGGTACCAAAAAGCCAAATCCAAAGCTTGAAAGCTTGTGTGGCAAGTCCTTTTTATGATCAAAAAATGTCGTGATAAACATACCTGCGATAAACGCACCAAAGGCGACTTCTAAATTTAGATATAGCATTAAAGCTATCATCGTGAAAAATACCGCGATGCAAAGCCTAATGTCCTTCTCGTCCTTGTCGTAGTGTGGCATGAGCACCACTTTAAGCCCCGGATACCACCAAAAAAGCACGTCCAAAATTTTAAAACTAAGCACGCTGATAGCCAAAAATAGGATCAAATAGCCAATCGTTAGCCATAAATTTATACTCGCTCCAAACTGCAAGTAAGCAGCGGTAAATGTTAGAAGCGTGATGCTTAAAAGCTCGCCGATAGTTGCTATTAGCATGCTTAAATTTAGCCACTCTTGCTGCTTGCCATACTCCTTAAATAGTGTAAATACCATACCAACGGCCATTATCGGGATGATGATGATGTAAAGCAGGCTAAGCTCAAGTCCTAGCGTCAGAGCCGTGGCTAGAGCGTAGATGAGCGCTAGATAGATGAGCCCAAGGCGCAAAATTTTACGGTCGATGTTTATGAGCATCCTAAGATCGATCTCCATGCCAGCTAGAAACATCAAAAAGAAAAAGCCAACTTCGCTGATGAGCTTAAACATCTCGTTGTCGCCAACGACTCCGATGTAGCCAGCAACCGCTCCAAGTAGTATCTCAGCAGGTGCGACTGGTATGCGTAAAATTTTAGAAATATAAGGCGAAGCAAAGACGATAAATGCCAAAACGACAAGGATGCTAAGCTCGCTTGCTTGGTGTAACTGCAAAAAGATCCTTAAAATAAAAATGCCTGATTGTATAAAAAGCTTTGTTATTTTTTGATTAAGCTAAGCAAAATTTGGGCAAAATGGTGGCTATTTTAGAAATTTGGAGTGAAATTTTATGCGTAAATTTAGCCTTTTTATTTTGATATTTTTTGGCGTCTTTTCTTTGGCAGGCGAGCCAAATTTAGTTGAGAGTTTTAGATTTGATGGCAGCACATTTTATAAAAAGCAAGTGGTTAAAAATGAGAGTTTTTACTTTTTAAAAAATGAAAACATGGACGAGCACTTTGCCGCTTTTAGAGTAAAGTTTGACAAAGATGTCAAGACAAAAAACGAACTAGAAGAGCTAAAAATGGCTCTTAAGCAAGATAAAAACGTGCTTTTTAGTGAAGAAAATGATCAAATTTTAGCCCTCATAAAAGATGAAACTAAGAGCAAAAATATAGAAATAATCCACTTTTTACTTAAAAAAGATGGAGTTATGATGCTTTCGTATGAGAGGATTTACGATCCAAAAACCTTAGCAGATGCGCTTAAACCGGTACTTTTAAGCGAAGCTAGAAATTTTATGCTGCAGATGCCAAAGGTAGAGGCTAGGTAGAGAGGCACATGTGGCGGCGCTTCGCACTGCATGGGGTTTTGTTAAATTTGAGCTAAGCGATAAGTGAAGCCAAATTTTAGTAGTCAATTCTTAGGGGTGAATGGAATTTTAAAATTTGCAAAATGACATAAAAGAAGTTATTTATTACACACCTTAAAAAACCTCACAAATTCTTACCAAGCAAAATGCCAAGATAGCTTGCGATCAGGCAAAGGCTAAGGTTTAAAAATATATTTAAAAAGCCTTTTATGAGTTCGCCTTCTAGCAGAAATTTCACGCTATCGAGGCTAAAGCTTGAAAACGTGGTAAAGCCGCCAAGTATGCCAACGACCAAGAAAACCCTCACGCTTTGGCTTAAATTTAGGCAAAATAAAACGCCGATGATGAAGCTGCCAAGCACATTTATACCAAGCGTGGCTAGGGGAAAGTGGCTAAATTTTAGCAGTTCCCCAGCTAAAAACCTACATCCAGCTCCGATAAAGCCTCCAAGCCCAGCAAAAAGCAAATTTACAAGCATTAGTGACAGATACTTGCAAAGCTAAAACCGCGCTTTGTAAGCTCCTCGATGTCCTTGCTTGCCTTCTCGCCCTTTGCGGTGAGGTAGTCGCCTATCACGATCGCATCGGCGCCATTTTCAAAGATCTCATACTGCCTATCGCCCAAAATCTTCTCCCTGCCGCCAGCTATCATGACCCTAGTTTCTGGCAGTGCGCATTTGGTCTCACGCACGATTTTTAGGGCCTCATCCGCGCTAAGAGGCGGCAGATCAAGCCTTAGTGCATCACTTTTTATGAAAAAATTTATAGGCGACGAAAATGGCTCAAGCTCTTTTAAGCTAGCTCTAAAGCTCACCCTGTCGGCCTCGCTCTCGCCAACGCCGTAAATGCCGCCAGTGCAAAGCATGAGCCCAGCCCTTTTTGCGTCTAAATTTGTCTGATATCTCTCGTCCCAAGAGTGTGTTGTGCAGATTTTGGGGAAATATTCGCGGCTTGTTTCTAGGTTGTGGTTGTAGCTAAAAACGCCAGCATTTTTGAGCTCACAAAGCTGCTCATAAGTCGCCATGCCGTTACATGCGATGAGCATCAAATTTGGCACTTCTTTGCTCACGGCGCGCGCCAAAGAAGCGATGTAGTCGGTCTTTTTGTCATTTAGCCTAGCACCACTTGTGACTAAGCAAAAGCCAAGAGCGTGGTTTTTATAAGCCATTTTGGCTTCGTCCACCACCTGCTGCACGCTTTTTTCTTTAAATTTCGTGATATCAGCGCCAGCTTTGGCACTTTGCGTGCAATAAGCGCAGTCCTCAGCGCAGTTTCCCTGCGTGACGGAGCATATCGCACAAAGCATAATCGTTTTCATTTTTTATCCTTTTTTTGGGGCGTATTATAGCTTTGGTAGGTTTAAAATTTAAGTATGATCGTCTTAAATTTACGAAAAACAGGCAAATTTTAAAATTAGAGTTGGCATATCACGGCCCTAAATTTAGTGGCGAGTGACTACGAGGTCTAAATTCAGTGGTCTGCTAAGGCGAGTGAGTAAGATTTTAAAATTTACAAAAAAGAGGTGGCTAAAAACTAAATAAATTTTCAAATTTACTTTCAATAAGTCAAATACTTAACCGTATCTTGGTAGAGCACTTGGTTTTCACATTGCACCAAAAGTAGGTCGTTTTCTTCAAAGATGGTCGAGCCAGTTGGTTTTAGATACTCGTTTTTAC
>NZ_CALACG010000244.1 GCF_937890585.1 uncultured Campylobacter sp. | reverse complement strand
GATCATAGCCATAAATCAACCTGACTATGATACAAGTATAAATTTACTTATTGATAGCGTGGAAGCGGTAACAAAAATAAAATTTTCTACTCCTAAAAGCTCAAATAGGGATAACCGCTTTGGCAGGATAGACGGGAATGGCTTTGCAAATTTACAAAGAGGCGACTACACAAGCTTAAAAGAGTTTCTAAGCGAGCTAAGAAACGATAGCTATGCCGAAAATCTAGCTGAGGACGTTGGCAGAATGTATGGTGGCGTAGTAGGTCAAGCTTTGGCTGGCATGCTATATGACGGCATTGTCAATGGACGCTTTAATGTGATGAATGTAGCCGAGGCGATGTATCAAAATATAAAAAGCACGCTAACCTCGGTCGCTATCCAAAATACGCTTTCAGCGCTTGGCACAACTATATCTCCGCTTGGCGTAGCTCCGATAGCTGGGCTAATTAATGCTCTTGTGACTGAAATCTTTGAAATGGCAGTGGGGCTTGATAATAGCTTTGGTTTTGGTGGTGATCTTAATGCAGTAGTAGGCAATACAGCATTTTATGATCGCCCTATGAGTTTTGGTGAGTTTATGCAAGATACGTTTAGCGGTTGGTTTGGCATACCTGACGCAGTGATAGGTCAAACTGACTACAACGGCAACATAACTGGCGTAAGAGTTGGCAAACAATTATATGGGTATAAAATGGAACAAACATTTAATGATGCACTACACGGCAGACCTGGCACTAAAACGCTAACTAGCCTTGATCCAGCAAGAGCAGCGATGCAAAATTTCGCACGCAATAAGCTAGAGGGCATAAGATCACAAAGCTCACTAATGACAAATATGCGCATGGATAGTCTAGGCAAGCTAAACTACGAGATAAACACTCGCACATCACTACAAAATGCAGGGTTTGACACAACATTATCAGATGTGGCATTTAGTGCGACGCAGCAGATAACAAAATCACTGCTTGATAAAGTAATAGCCTTTGATTTGAATGCCTTTAATATCGCACCAGCTGGAGCGTCAGAAAGTAATCACGCTAACGCTAGCACAACAGTTAAAGAAAACACATATAC
>NZ_CALACG010000243.1 GCF_937890585.1 uncultured Campylobacter sp. | reverse complement strand
TCGATGATGGCGTGAGCGATCTCTTTAAAATTCGCATCCGTAAAATAAACGCCGCCTTCGGTGTTTGAGATACCAAAAGTATCGTTTTTAGCGTTATACGCAAGTCCGCTCGTTACGCCTTTGCCAAAAATCCCCTTCGTCTCAAAAGGAAGCGGGAAGCTGTTTTTCACGCTAAGCGCAGGTTTTACGTCAACAAACGCGCCGGCGCTTGGATCAGAGTTAAATTTGACGCTTATATCTTTAGGCTCGCCCGCTATAAACGGATCCTCGACGACATTTGCGCCGACAAATGAAAACGGCTTTTCAAACCTTTTCCAAACGCCTGAGGTCCAAGTGCTATTTAGACTGATACGCTCAGGATCGTCCTTGCCGCTATACGGCGGGATGCCTGCTAAGATGAGCGTCTGAACGGCATTTGATAGGATAACAAATAGGCTTAATGCGATCACAAATTTTGAATACGCGCTAAGAGGCTTTATCCTAGTGTCCGAGCGCGAAATATCGTCCGAGACAACCTTGTCTTTGGCAAAAAGCATCATAAGCCCCATCGCTACAACCACGACTCAGTACACCAAAATACCCCACGTATATGTGTGAGCGCCAAATATATCGCCACCAAAGCCCATGCCAACAACTCTATATAAACTAAAGCTAGCGTGTCTTAGCGTCATAAAGATTCCATATGCTGCACCAAAAAGCACGGCGGCTATGTAGCGCGCCTTTAGTCCGTAGCGCAGTATCAAGATACCCGCGACGCCGACCACGACCATGCCGATACGCTCCCACCAGCAAAGCGTGCAAGGCCCCTCGCCGATGACGTAGCCAAGATAGATGTTTGCGATACCAACAGGGATAGCAAGCACGAGCAAGACCGCGGTGGCCATGATAAAGTCGAAATTTTTCTCGTTAAAAAAACTCAATTGCTCTCCTAGTATGCTGCAAAAGGCAAAAGAGATGCCCAGCTGGCGATGAAAAACATGATAAAGCATATCGCCGTCTCCACGGCAAATGCACCAAAGGCTAAGCCCTCTTTCTCTGGCTTTTTCCATGCGATGAAAACGGCTATGACCAGAAAGAGAAACGATAAAAATTCCATTTTATCTCCTTTATCTCATTAAGATTAGATTGTCATTTTAAT
>NZ_CALACG010000242.1 GCF_937890585.1 uncultured Campylobacter sp. | reverse complement strand
TGCTTTTGGAGCTGTAGCTTTGCTATAAATCAAAATTTGTTAGTTTTACTAGCTTTAAAAAATATCGTACAGGAAATTTAAATTTGATAGCCTTGCAGCTGATTTTAAAACTCTTAAATTTAAAAATCTAATAGTTAAATCACAACTTGGCTATTTAGTTTTTTAAATGTGCTTTTGGGTTGTTTTAGGCTCGCGTGGTCGTCCGTTTTGTTGCCAGCCTAGCACTCACAGCATCTTTTATCTTACTCTTGCGTTTTAGATCAAATTTAAGTAGCTCACAAATTTACTAGGCCTACTTTTAAAACATGCTCTTTTAGACTGCTTGGTATCTCGCCATTTTCAAGCGCCATTAGCTCGCTCGCTCTTAAGATATAAAAGTCTTGCAAGCTTCTGTTGGCACTTTTTTCAAGCTTTTTTGCTAGCGTATCAAAGATATGAAACTCAGCCTCGTTACTAGCTAGTAAAAAATCAGCCCCACTGTCAAATGCAGCAAAGAGGGTATCGCTAGCAAGCTTGCAAGCTAGCTCTTCATCGACCTTTAAAAGATCATATCCACAAGGAATTTTTAGATCTAGCTCTATAAAATTTGCCTTGTATGCGCTTAAATTTGCTGGCAGTTTATCTTTTATGGCTATCTTAAACTCTTTAAATTTACTAAGTTTTTCTATCTTTTTAAGCTCGTTTTCATATTTTGGCGCAGCTTTTACGCCTAAAATTTCTTTGAAAAAATCAATCGCTTCGTTGTAATTTTCGCTACCTTCAAAGAGTAGATCATCAAGCTCGCAGGCTATTAAGACGCCATTTTTAGCGCCAGCTAGCTTTAAAATTTCATCATTTTTATCGTTTTTGTAAAGATGGTGAGCTAGCATTATCGCGGCAGCTCCTATAAAATTTGGCTCGTACTCTCTCACAAAATCAGCGTAAAAATAGGGCTTAAAGCTAGCGTAAAGCTCTTTGTCGACCCTTTTGCAAAAGCTAGCAAATGGCTCAAATTTAGCCCAAAAGTCATCATCATTTATGGCAAGATCTAAAACCGCTCTTTTTTGGCTAAGCGGGGCTATGCAAAGCTCGTCTCTAAATTTTTGAGCTAAATTTGCAAGTGGTTGGGTGGTACTAACTACGACGTCATTTACCTTGACAAAGCCTTCAAATGGGCTAAAGTAGGGGTCTATGCTCTTTACGTGGGTAAAAAGCTCGTTTAAGTTTGCAAAGTCTGAAATCTCTAAAAAATAGGGCTTAAAATATGCCAAAACATCTCTTTTTGCGTCAAATCTAAAAATCTCAACTCTTTGCATCTCTATCCTTTTTTTGGGCTTATTTTATCCTAAATTTAAAAGGAGTTTCATTATAATAGCTCAATGGATAAAGAAAATTTTACGATTGCATGCTTTAGTAACGAATATATCGGCGATGATGCGGCGGTTGCCGGCAAAATGGTCTTTAGCAAGGATATTTTTGCACAAAATTCGCACTTTAAGCTTGGCTGGCTAAGCCTTGCAGAGATCGGCTACAAGGCGATGATCGTAAATTTCTCAGACACGGTCGTGATGAACGCTAAGCCAAAATTTGCCCTTCTAGGGCTTAGCCTGCCAAAAGGCTTCACGCCGCGCCAGATCAGCGAGCTAACTAGCGGCATAAATAGGGCGTGCGAGGAGTTTGGCGTAAAGATAATAGGCGGCGATACGATAAGTAGCCCCATTTTAAACATAAGCGTTAGCGTGATCGGCGAGCTAAAGGGCAGGGCTGTGCTTAGGAAAAATGCTAAATTTGGCGATCTAGTCGCATTTACTGGCAAGCTTGGAGGCAGCAAAAAGGGGCTAAATTCGCTTCTAAGACTGGCTCAAATTTCAAAAAACTCACGCTTTAAAAAGCCAGTTTTAAGAGATAAATTTTTTTACAAAGCAGCTCATCTTATAAACTCTGCTATGGATATCTCAGACGGGCTAAATACCGACCTTGGCAAGCTTTTAAAGGCTAGCAAAAAGGGCGCTAAATTTACAAAAAAGCTAAGCAAATTTGAGCTTAGTAGTGGCGAGGAGTACGAGGTTTTATTTACCTTTAGCCCTAAAAATTTAAGCGCTATAAAAAGGATCGCCGCAAAAACTAGGACAAAGATCACGATTTTTGCCAAAATTTCACACAAAAGGTTAAGACAAAATGCAAGAAGCCACCACTTTTAAGCCGCTATATGCGCTAACTCATGCGCCCATCGAGGCATATTTTTCTAAAAATTCAGATGATTTTGTCGTGCGCGAGATACCGCTTTATGAATTTAGCGGTGACGGCGAGCATTTGATCGTTGAAATTTCTAAAAAAGATATGACGACAAGCGACGCTTTGCACGCCTTAAGCGAGGTTACAGGGGCTAAGATGCGAGACTTTGGCTATGCTGGACTAAAGGACAAGCAGGGGATGACTACGCAGTTTATCTCTATGCCTCGTAAATTTGAGAGCGCGCTTGCAAACTTTAGCCATGAAAAGATGAAAATTTTAAACCTAAACGTGCATAAGAACAAGCTTCGCATCGGACATCTAAAGGGCAATAGCTTTTTCATCCGCCTAAAAAAGGTGCTGCCAAGTAGCGCTAAAAAGCTCGAGCAGGCATTTACCAGCATCGATAAAATGGGCTATGCAAACTACTTTGGCTATCAGCGTTTTGGTAAATTTGGTGATAATGCTAGGGCTGGGCTGGAGCTACTTAAAAACGGCACGATAAATGGTAAAAAGAGCAAAAATGTAAAGCTAAATGACTTTTTGATCTCAGCCTATCAAAGTGACCTTTTCAACCGCTATCTTAGCAAAAGGGTTGAAATTTCAAGGTTTGTAAGCGACTTTAGTCTAAATGAGCTAGGCGAAATTTATAAAAACTTTAGCAAAGATGATCTAAAGGCTATGAAGGCGCAGGAGAGCTTTTTTAAGCTGCTTCCTGGAGAGGTCTTGGGGCACTATCCATTTGGCAGGCTCTTTTTGTGTGAAAATTTAGATCAAGAGGCGCAAAGATTTGCTAGGCGTGATATCACAAGCCTTGGTCTCATTGTCGGCGCAAAGGCCTATGAAGCAAGTGGCATGGCAAAAGAGCTTGAGGATGAAATTTTTGCTGAGGCTTTTTCGCTTACTTCAAAGATCGCTGGCTCAAGGCGCTTTAACTGGGCGTATCTAGAAAATACAAGCTACAAATACAACGAAGAAAATGCCCACTTTAGCTTAAATTTCACACTTCAAAAGGGCTCATACGCCACGGTTGTGTTAGAAGAAATTTTGCATAAAAATATATTTGAGTAGGCTAAATTTAAAGATAGTTTTAAAAGCGTGACTGGCTAAATTTACTTGGTTTAAATTTAAAAAGGTCTAGGCAAAGCTAGACCTAAAACATTAAATTTAAGAGATAAAAA
>NZ_CALACG010000241.1 GCF_937890585.1 uncultured Campylobacter sp. | reverse complement strand
AGCTCAAGGTGCGCTACGAAGATCACTTATGACTTTTTTGCAGGCATTTTTGGCAAAAACAAAGAGCTTGAAATTTTTAGTGACGTCGTAAATGCCGTGGATATCTGGCTAAAAGATGATAAAAGCTTCGAGATGGGCAAGGTCTGCTTGGGGCTTGTGGCAAACGCTAAAGAGATAAATAAAGTGATGTTTGAAGCTGAAAACAACCTCTATATGGATCATATCTTAAAAGAAGCTAGCAAATTTTTTAACGAGAAAAACGACTACATAGGCCTTGACATGCAGGTGCATGCTATAAAGAAGTCATTTTTCAAAGAGGATAAAGACGATACGCTAAGCAATCTAATCTCAAACTACGTCGTAAAAAAACTTAGTGAAAATAAAGAGAAATTTAGCATCACTTATAAAGATCATAAAGGAATTTTAACCTACAATGTCGGCAACGTTTCGGTTATCGGCAACGACTTTTTGGTGGCAAATCCTGAATTTGACTTCTTTATCGACGTGACAAATAAAAAAACGCTAAGCTTTCGCGCAAATGGCAAGCTAGACGTTAGCGCCATGGCAAAACACCTAGTTGGTGGCGGCGGACACGTGAACGCTAGTGGTGGGCTGTTTGCAAATTTCAAAGATGGCTTTAGCTATGAGCCGATCAAGGCGCAGATAGTTGATCTAATAACTAAAAAAACACAGGAGGAGATATGAAAGAAGAAGAGGTAAGCGTAGAGGAGCTTAGCTACGAGCTTAGCATGGTGCTTGAAGCGATGTTTTACTATGCTGGAGTGAAAAAAGATAAGCTTGAAGAGGCGGCAAATCTCTATGTCGAGTGCATCGATGATGCGCTAGAAAACTCTGACGCTAGCGGTAGCGACGAGGTCATAGAGATAGTTGAATATATGAAAAAACACCATCCAAAGTTATTTAAATAAGGAGAAAATATGAAGAAAATTTTAGTTTTAGCGGTGGCACTTTTTGCGCTAAATGCTATGGCAAATGAAAATTTAGACAAGGCAAATGAGCTTTATGCAAAGAAAAATTTTAACGAGGCTTATCTTGCTTTTAATAAAGCTTGCGGCGAGGGTGAGAAGAAAGCTTGCACGATGAATGCGATCATGCTATTTAACGGCGATGGCGTGGCAAAAGATAAAGCTCAGGCTGAGAAAATTTTTACAAAAATGTGCGACGAAAATGAGGGCATGGCCTGCGAAAAACTAGGCGAAATGACAGCTTATGGCCTTATAAAAGACAAAGATGATAATGAAGCAAAAAGCGAAGAGAAGGCAAAAGCTTTGTTTAAAAAAGCTTGCGATAACGGCTACAAACCAGCTTGCGACTTTGTAACAAAATAGATCAAAAAGGGCTTAAAATGGGCTACAAACATAAAGATTTGATAGGAACTAGAGAGCTTAGCAAGGAAGAAATTTTATATTTTCTAGAGGCGGCAAAAGAGTTTAAGGAGCTAAATTTAAGCCAAGTGAAAAAAAATGACTACCTTCGTGGAAAGACCACGATCAACGCATTTTATGAAAACTCGACAAGAACTAGGACATCCTTTGAGATCGCAGCAAAGAGGCTTGGAGCTGATACGATAAATTTCAGCTCGTCAAGCTCTAGTGTGACAAAGGGCGAGAGCCTAAATGACACGATGAATAACATGGCTGCTATGAGAACTGATATCATTGTGCTTCGTCACCCAAGCTCTGGAGCGGCGAAATTTGCAGCTGATAGGACAGAAGCTAGCGTCGTAAATGCAGGGGACGGCACAAATGAGCACCCAAGCCAAGCTCTACTTGATCTTTTCACGCTAAGAGAGCATGGCAAAATTTTAGATAAAAACCTAAACGTGGCGATCATCGGCGATATCGCTAGAAGCCGCGTGGCAAGGTCTGACATCTGGGCGATGAAGAAATTTGGCATAAATTTAAAACTCTTTGCGCCAAGGATGATGATGCCAAAAGACGCTGAGGTCTTTGAGTCTCAAATTTGCAAAAATATGGAGGAGGCTTGCGAGGGCAGCGACGTCATCATCATGCTTCGCATCCAGCTAGAGCGTGGCGGTGCGGACGTAGCATTTCCAAGCTCGAGAGAGTACTCGAAATTTTTTGGACTAAATAAAAATAGGATAAAGCTAGCAAAGCCTGACGCGATCGTGCTGCACCCAGGACCGATAAATAGGGGCGTGGAGTTAAATTCAGACGTGGCTGATGGCACGCACTCAGTCATACTAAATCAAGTTGAAAACGGCGTTGCTATAAGAATGGCGATACTAAATACGCTTGCAAAAAATAGGGGCTAACGATGAAAATAGCAATAATTAACGGCACTATCGTAAATAGCGACGAGAAATTTAAGGCAAATATCCTAATAGAAAACGGCAAAATAGCCAAAATAGGAGGTGAGAAATTTGAGGCTGATAAGGTCATAGACGCTACAAATAAGCTAGTCATGCCAGGACTTATCGACATGCATGTGCATTTTCGCGATCCTGGTCAAGAGTACAAAGACGACATCATCTCAGGCTCGCAGGCGGCTGTGGCTGGAGGAGTGACCACCTGCCTTTGCATGGCTAACACAAACCCAGTAAATGACAACGCTTCGATCACAAGAGCGATGATAGAAAAGGCTAAAAACTGCGGGCTGATCGATCTTTTGCCGATCGCTGCTATCAGCAAAGGACTTGGGGGCAACGAGATCGTTGAAATGGGCGATCTTATAGAAGCTGGTGCAGTTGCATTTAGTGACGATGGCTTGCCAGTGACTAGCTCAAGCGTGATGAGAGCGGCGCTTGAGTACTCAAGCATGTTTGGTAGCTTTTGTATAAGCCACTCAGAGGACTGCTCGCTTTGCAGACAGGGCGTCATGCACGAGGGCAAGGTCTCGGCCATACTTGGACTTCGCGGCATGGCGAGGGAGAAAGAGGAGATCGCAGTGAGCCGTGATATGCTGCTTGCAAAGCTCACTAAAGCGCACATCCACATAGCTCACGTAAGCTCGGAGTACTCGCTAAAGATCATCGAAATGGGCAAAAAAGAGGGCATAAACATCACTTGCGAGGCGACACCTCATCACTTTAGCTTTAGCGACGATGAAATTTTGAAAAATGCCTACGATACAAATTTTAAAATGTCGCCGCCACTTCGTGAGATAAGCGACGTAAAAGCGGTAAGAGAGGCGCTAAAAAGCGGTCTTATAGACGTTATCGCCACCGATCATGCCCCGCACCACACGGATGAAAAGATAGTGGAATTTGACAAGGCGCCATTTGGCATCATCGGACTTCAAACCCTTGTGCCACTCACTCTTAAGCTCGTAAATGAGGGCGTCATAAGCTTAGAGCGCATGGTGGAGCTAACATCTACAAATGCGGCTAAGATGCTAAATTTAAAAGATAAAGGCAGACTTGCTGAGGGCATGCTAGCTGACGTCGCGGTGATAGACCCTGAGATCGAGTACGTTTATGACGAGAAGATAAACCGCTCAAAATCAGTAAATTCTCCACTCTTTGGCAAAAAGCTAAAAGGCGCAGCGACTACTACTATAAAAAGTGGCAAGATCGTTTATGAGTTTGGAAAATAATCTAAATTTGCTCGTGCGTGCGGGTGAATTTGTTTAGATGCTTTGAAATATAAAATT
>NZ_CALACG010000240.1 GCF_937890585.1 uncultured Campylobacter sp. | reverse complement strand
GTTGGTGCAAGTAGAGTTAGAGACCTTTTTGAAAATGCAAAAAAAGAGGCCCCAGCGATTGTATTTATAGACGAGATCGATGCGATCGGCAAGAGTAGAAATTCTGGTCCAATGGGCGGAAATGACGAGAGAGAACAGACGCTAAATCAGCTTCTTTCTGAGATGGACGGATTTGACGCGGATAAGTCGCCAGTCATCGTTATAGCTGCTACAAATAGACCTGAAGTTTTGGACGCTGCACTTTTAAGACCGGGTAGATTTGACAGGCAAGTGCTTGTTGATAAGCCTGATTTTAAGGGACGTTGCGACATTTTAAAAGTTCATATGAAAGATGTGAAGATCGATAAAGATGTAAATATAGAAGATATCGCAAGGCTTACGACTGGTCTAGCGGGCGCTGATCTTGAAAATATCATAAACGAGGCTGCGCTTCTTGCTGGACGTAAGTCAAAGGTTTTTGTTGAGCAGGCTGATCTAGTGGAGGCTGTTGAGAGATCGATCGCTGGACTTGAGAAAAAGTCTCGCCGTGTAAATCCAAAAGAGAAAAAGATAGTCACATATCACGAGTGCGGACACGCCTTGATAGCTGAAGTGACAAAAGGCGCAGAGAGAGTTACAAAGGTCTCTGTCGTGCCACGCGGTCTTGCAGCTCTTGGATATACACTAAATACACCTGAAGAGAATAAATTTATGATGCAAAAGCACGAGCTTTTAGCAGAAGTGGATGTGCTTTTGGCGGGCAGGGCAGCTGAAGAGGTCTTTATAAAAGAAATTTCAACTGGAGCTAGTAACGACTTAGAGCGTGCGACTGATATCATAAAAGCTATGGTTAGCATGTATGGTATGAGTGACGTTGCTGGTCTTATGGTCCTTGAAAAGCAGCGCGCGACATTTTTAAATGGCGGACAGACGATAAAAGACTATAGCGACAAGATGGCTGAAAAGGTCGATGACTTTGTAAAAACATTGCTTCACGAGAGATATACAGCCGTGCTTGGCTTGCTTGAAATTTATAAAGGCGCCATTGAAAATATGGTTTCGGCGCTTTACGAAGAAGAGACGATCGAGGGAAAAAGAGTTAGAGAGATCATCAAAAACTACGAAGAAGAAAATGGCCTTGAGAGCAAGCTAGTAGAACACGAAGAAGACGAAAAAGGCAAAAAAGAGGAATAAAAAATGAACGGTTACATCGCAAAAGCAGGGTATAAATATATATTTGTCTTTTTGATTTTATTTCTTTTGTCTTTGCTATTTGGGGTGTTGCCGCTTCTTTTTACATTTTTGTTTTTATTTTTTCTATGGTTTTTTAGAGACCCTGAAAGAGAGCCATTTACAGACGATAAGCTCGCCTTGCTTTCGCCGATAGATGGCAAGATAAAAGAGGTCGGACTTTCTAAATTTGACGATAATGAAGTCGCTAAGATAGTCATACAAAAGCCCTTTTTTGGTGTTGGCACGCTAAGAGCAGTTAGCGATGCAAAAGTTATTGATATAAAAAGAAGACACGGACTATTTTTGTGTCAGGCGATGAAAATTTCAGAGATACTAAACGAAAGAGCGATTATC
Organism: uncultured Campylobacter sp.; assembly: GCF_937890585.1. GTDB lineage: Bacteria > Campylobacterota > Campylobacteria > Campylobacterales > Campylobacteraceae > Campylobacter_A. Next base: position 3,036 of record NZ_CALACG010000240.1, on the reverse strand, counting down.
CGCTTTGAAAAAGATAAGATCAAATTTGCCATGAAGATCATAGCTGGAGTTTTTAGCAGAAGTTTAGAAATTTATAATGTAAGCGCGCTTAAAGCCTCTAGGAAATTTGGCTTTTTGGGAAGCGGCGAGGTGATCTTGTATCTACCAAGAGATACTAAAATCTGCGTTAGTGTCGGCGAGAGCGTGAAAGCTGCTTCGCTTTTGGGATATTTTGAAGAGGAAAAATAAAATGAATAGCATGCAAAAAATGCAGTTAATGTATATCTTGCCAAATTTATTTACGGCTGCGAGCGCTTTTTTAGGCGTTATAAGCATCATTTCATCGATCCAAGGGAACTACTTTAAAGCGATCATCTACATCGTCCTTTCACTTATCCTAGACGGACTTGATGGCCGCGTGGCAAGACTTACAAAGACAACTAGCAAATTTGGCGTGGAGTTTGACAGCCTTGCTGATCTAGTCGCATTTGGCGTGGCTCCGGCGATCTTGTTTTATCTAACTATCGGCAAAAATTTTGGCAAATTTGGAGCGCTTATCGCTGCTATGTTTGTGGTTTTTGGAGCGATCAGACTTGCTCGCTTTAACGTCACCACAGGCACTTACGAGCCAAATGTATTTATCGGACTTCCTATACCAACAGCGGCTATTGTTAGCGTGCTTTGGGTTGGGGTTTATTTGGATTATGAATTTTTGGCTGGGTTTGAGTGGTGCTTGGTGATACTTGAGGCGGTTTTAGCGATCCTAATGGTTAGTAACATCCGCTACCCAAGCTTTAAAAAGATAAATTTCAAACAAACTCACGTGATAAGAATTCTTGTAGGCCTTGTGCTTGCATTTTCGATGCTTTATCTATATCCTTTTGAGAGTGCGACGCTTGTGATGAGCATTTATACGCTTTATGGCATCGTAAGGGCGACCATAATGTTTAGTAAAAATTCCAAAAAAAAGGAGAGCGAATGAGCGAAAATGGCGTTATAAAATCACGCAAATTTTTACCAAAAATCGAAATCAAAAACTCTCTACTGCTACTTTGGTAGCAAATTTCTCTCTATTTATCTCATCAAATTTAAAACAAAATAAAAAATAAGGAAAAACATGGATAAGAATAAAATAATAATTTTTGATACGACTTTAAGAGACGGCGAGCAAAGCCCTGGAGCGTCGATGAACACAGCTGAAAAGCTTCAGATCGCACTTCAGCTTGAAAGGCTTGGTGTTGATGTGATGGAGGCTGGATTTGCGGCTGCAAGCCCAGGGGATTTTGACGCGGTAAATCAGATCGCAAAGCAGGCTTCAAACATCACAGTTTGCTCGCTAGCGCGCGCGGTTGAGCGTGATATCAAGGCGGCTGGCGAGGCACTAGCTCCAGCAAAAAACAAAAGAATTCACACCTTCATAGCAACAAGCCCGATACACATGGAGTATAAGTTAAAAATGAGCCCAGACGAGGTGATCAGGCGTGCGGTTGAGGCGGTACAATACTCAAAAATATTTTGCGATGACGTAGAGTTTAGCTGCGAGGATGCATGCAGAAGCGAGATGAGCTTTTTAAAAGAAATTTGCGACGCAGCGATAAACGCAGGGGCAAAAACCATAAACATCCCAGATACGGTTGGCTACTTGTATCCAGAGGAGATCACAGCTCGCATTAGCGAAATAGTAAAATTTATAGGCGATAGAGCGGTAGTTTCGGTGCATAACCACAACGATCTAGGCATGGCTACGGCAAATTCGCTAGCCGCCATAAAAGCTGGTGCAAGGCAGGTTGAGGGCACGATAAATGGCATAGGTGAGCGCGCTGGAAATGCTGCGCTTGAAGAGATCGTGATGGCTATAAAAACTCGCCAGGACGTCTTTGCACCACTTTACACAGGCATCATCTCAAAAGAAATTTATCCAACTTCAAGGCTGATCGCTAGCATCACAGGCATCGAGCCGCAGCCAAACAAAGCAATCGTTGGCAAAAACGCCTTCGCGCACGAGAGTGGCATCCATCAAGATGGCGTGCTAAAACACAAAGAGACCTACGAGATCATCAGCGCTGAGAGCATCGGTTTAGAGAAAAACTCGCTCGTCCTTGGCAAACACAGCGGTCGCCATGCGTTTAAAGATAAGCTTGCTAGCCTTGGATTTGACCTTGATAGCGAGGCGCTTAATAAGGCATTTGAGAAATTTAAAGACTTGGCGGATAAGAAAAAAGAGATATTTGACGATGATATCAGGGCGCTTGTGGCAGAGGAGATCACGAAAATACCGCAGGCTTACGAGATCACAGACTTGCTTCAAAGTAGCGGTGGCAGCTTAGCAAGTGCTTCTATGAGCATCAGGCACAACGACGAGATTTTTAGCGACTCAGCCCTTGGCAATGGCACTGCTGATGCGATATTTAAGGTAGTTGATCGCATTAGTGGCATTAGTGGCACGCTAAAAGACTACAAGGTCACAGCTGTTTCTCAAGGCAAAGACGCTCTTGCAAAGGTCGATGTAAAAGTCGAGTTTGAGGGCAATGCCGCTGTCATGGGTCACGGACTTGATATCGATACGATGATGGCAAGCGCAAAAGCCTATGTTGGCGCACTAAATAGCTACCTTCGCATACATAAAAACTAAATTTCTGGCTGGCTGCTGAATTTGCAGCTGGCTACTTCAGTTTTAACTCTCTTTGAATAAAGCTTTAAATTTATTGGCTTTTTAAATTTCTAAATCTTTACCAATTTGAAAATTTAATCAAGCTATTTTTGCAAATTTTAAAACTTTACTCACTCGCCTTAGCAACTTACCAAATTCAGGCCTCACTACCGCTTGTCACTGAATTTGGAAGCGTGATATGCTCGCTCATAAATTTTAAAATTTGTCTGACGCCCACTGATATACAAAGGCATGCGGTGCTTTAGCACAATCGCATGCCCCTTAAACGTGCGAGGGGTTTGAGGGATATAAAGGGAGATAAGGGGACGGCTTCGTGTCTGTCCTACAGTTGCGAGCTTGTGAAGCAAAATTCAAGTCCCCTTGTCTCCCTTTTAAATAAAAAGAAA
>NZ_CALACG010000239.1 GCF_937890585.1 uncultured Campylobacter sp. | reverse complement strand
TTAACTTATACTGAAAACAATAACGACTCAAAACAAAATGTAACACCAGTTTTAATCACCGTACCAAGTGACGCAAAAGTAGGCGATACGCTAAATATCACTATCACAAAACCAGACGGTACAACTGAAAATAGACCTATATCAATCGATCAAAATATAATAGACAATGGCTACACAATACCAGATGTACCAGTTGGCAGTACGGACGGCACAACAAACTATACAAATGCAAATGGTGATGTTATACCAAATGTGCCAAATGAGACTCCAGATACAAGACCAGTACTAATCTTCACAGAAGATCTAAACAATGACACTGGACTTGGCGAGAGCGAAAACAAACAAGATGGCAACAACAGAAGTACAACAGTGGAGATAACTCTTCCAAAAGATGTAGCTGTTGGCGATAAAGTTGTTATCACATATACTGATCCGGTAAGAATTTTTGACGATCCTAATGCAAAACTTACAAAAGAGGTGATCCTTGATCAAGATATGGTAGATAACCTTAAAGTAAAAACAAACCTTCCGATATTCCCAGATGTAAACGTAAAAGCAACTGCACACGTTGAGACTCCAGCTGGCGTTCAAAAGAGCCCAGAGTCATATGAAGATAAGGTGTGGGTTGTGCCAAGAAACGTATCTATCGAGCTTATAGAGCAAAAATCTACAATCGAAATCACAAGAAATGAGAGTATGGGCGAGCACAAAGTAAACGTGACTACTGCTAGGATCACTCTACCAAATAAGATCGATGATGGTGATAAGCTTGAGCTTACAGTAAATGAGCACTCTAAACCTCAATATAAGAGAATTTTCACTATCCATATGGATGAAAAAGGTATGGTTACAAAAGTTACAGAAGATACTGATGGTGGCAAGGAATTCCCAGTTACTGCAACTAGCTTCCATACATTTACTATCGACGTGCCTGGCTTTGAGCTAAGACATGGAGAAAATACTAAGATACATGCTCATGTTGAAAATCATACAAGACATGCTCGTCAGTGGGACGCTGAGGCAAATGCTAGCTTGGAGCACGTAAAAGCACCTGTTGTTAGCTTTGATGAGGCAAAAGGCTCAAAATCTATGAGTAGAGAAAAATCACTAAGTGATAATGACGAATATAGCACAACAGTGACTATCAAAATCCCTAAAAACGCAGTTGATGGCGATAAGATAGAGGTTAAGATCACTGAGCCACAACTTGATGGCACAACAAAAGATAGAACGGTTAAATTTGATATCCATAAAAATGGCTCAACATTTACAGTGACTGATGAAAATGGCAACAATGTACCAGTATCGGATAATGGATTTAAGATCGCTGGTGTTGGTGCTTTAACTAGTGCAAAAACCGTAGTTACAGCTACTA
>NZ_CALACG010000238.1 GCF_937890585.1 uncultured Campylobacter sp. | reverse complement strand
TAAAAAATACCATGAGTAAGTGCTCGCACACTCGGCACCACTTTGGTGATGATCTAGCAAAAATAGCTTGATATTTTTACCATCTATCATCTCCTCAAAGCTCTCGCACTGAGCTAGGCTTAAATTTAGATCGGTGATCAAGATAACGTTTTTATCATCATTTGAGGCATCTATCTCAGATAAAATTTGAGCAAATTTATCATCTATCTCTCTGCCGTAGTTTGAGTTTAGAAATTTCACATCTTTGAAGTAAAAATTTGTTATGTATTGCGCTCCGTATCCGTCAAGATCGGTGTGCGAGAGGTGATAAATTTTCATCGTTTTCCTTTATAAATTTTCTATTTCTATGACGCCAACTGTTTCAAATGGCGTATTTGCCGAGATCTCAGCAAAGCTTAGCACCACTATGTCAATGGCAAAATTTGCGCAGATATTTGCTATAAATTTACGCAAGCTTGGCTCCACGCAAAGCACCATTTCTCCATGCTGGCTCATAGGTCGTTTCTCTTTTTCACGCCTTAGCGCCTGCACGATCGATGATGTCTGCGCTACGTTTATCATTAGGTGATATGCGCCGTCTTTATACTGCACCGCATCCATCAGCTTTTGCTGTGCAGCTGTGTCTAGGATATAAAAATTTAGCTGCCCCTTTTCATCTACATAAAGCGAAGTAATGACACGCGAAAGCGCTGCACGCACATGCTCGATGATCATATCTAAATTTTTACTAACCTCGGCGATGTCACTGATGGCTTCAAGTATGCTAAGTAGGTCTTTGATCGGGATATTGTCTTTAAGCAGCGTTTTTAAGACCTTTTGGATCAAATTTATAGGTGCGATCCTTAGCGTATCCTCGACCACAACTGGGTAGTCGATCTTTAGTTTGTCTAGTAAATTTTGCGTCTCTTGGCGAGTTAGAAGCTCGGCTGCGTTTTGCTTGATAAGCTCACTCATGTGCGTTGAGATGACGCTTGCAGGATCAACTATCGTGTAGCCACTAAGTATGGCGTCCTCTTTGACGCTAGCATCGATCCAAAGAGCGTCTAGCCCAAAAGCTGGCTCTTTTGTGGGAATCCCCTCGATATCCTCGCTAACTAGACCGCTATCCATCGCTAGAAATTTATCCGCGTAAATTTCGCCCTGACCGATCACGATACCTTTTAGCTTGAAGCGGTACTCGTTTGGTGGTAGCTGAAGGTTATCGCGGATCCTTATCTTTGGCATCAAAAAGCCAAGACTTGAAGCGATATTTCGTCTCATAGCGCGAATTCTCTCTATTAGATCCACGTCAGCTAGCTTTAGCAAGCCATATCCCAGGTCAAGCTCTAAAATTTCAAGCTTTAAGATGTCATTTATCTTAGTCTCTTCTTCTCTTGCGATCTCTTCGTCGCTCTTCTTTGGTGCCTTAGCAGCCCCGCCACTTGCAGCTGCTGCCCCTGCCCCACTTGGCGTAGCGCCGCTAGCCTTTTTAGAAGCAGTTTTCTCTTTTGGCACAAGGCTTAAATTTAGCCCGCCATCTTTTGTCTGCTTAATGATGTAGCCAAGCCCCAAAAATAGTAGCGCTATAAAGCCAAGAGATAGGGTTGGCAGACCTGGCACAAGGGCAAACATAAATAGTATGAAGCCCACTATCAGCAAGGTTTTATAGTCACCTAAGAGCTGATTTAGCGTGCCTTCTGCAAAGTCCTCGTCGTCTTTGCTAGCCCTTGTGATGATGATAGCAGTCGCTGTTGAAGTGATAAGTCCAGGTATCTGGCTCACAAGGCCATCACCGATAGTTAGGATCGTATAGTACTGAGCCGATGTCGCCATATCAAGGCCGTGTTGAAACGAGCCGATAGCAAAGCCGCCGATGATGTTGATGATAGTGATGATGATACCGGCTACGGCGTCACCTTTTATAAATTTAGACGAACCATCCATCGCGCCGTAGAAATTTGCCTCGCCGATGATGGCTTGACGTCTTTCGCGCGCCGTTTTTTCGTCGATCAAACCTGCGTTTAGATCCGCATCTATCGCCATTTGCTTACCAGGCATCGCATCAAGTGTAAAACGCGCTTGCACCTCACTAACGCGGGTTGAACCCTTTGTTACGACCATGAAATTTATGAGTACTAAGATACAAAAGACGATGGTGCCGATGACGAAGTTGCCACCAACGACGAAATTTCCAAAGCTTGAGATGATCTCACTTACCGCTTCTGGGCCGTTGTGACCTTCGCTTAAGATCATACGCGTAGTTGCGATGTTTAGCGAGAGGCGAAAAAGCGTGATGATGAGAATGAGAGTTGGAAACGTGCTAAGGTCAGTCGGCTTTGGCACGTAAATAGATATCAAAATAATAAGCACTGAAATCGAGATCGAAAGTGCCAAGAAAAAGTCAAGCACCGCGCTTGGAAGCGGAACGATGATGATAGCAAGGATGGCAACGATGATGCCAACGATGCTAAGACTTTTAAATTTGACAATCGGCGCAAGAAACGGTGCGACAAGAGTCAAAATATTATTTTTTTGCTTTGCCAACTTTACTTCTTAACGATGTCACTTAGTTTTATCGCGTCAAGCATCTCGTCGATCTTGCCTTGAAGGCCGCTAAACATCGACCAAATTTGACAGCTTGAAGCTTTGTTTGACGGGCAACCAAGTGCTGAAGATGAGCACTCAAAGACGCTTAGCTCGCGCTTTTCGGCGCCTTCTATTATCTTTTTTATACTTAAATTTTCAGGTTCGTCATTTAGTGCAAATCCGCCATTTGCTCCTTTAAATGACTTTAAAACTCCATCTTTTGCTAAATTTTGTAAAATTTTTGCCAGAAAACTTTTTGAAATTTTAAGCTCATTTGAGA
>NZ_CALACG010000237.1 GCF_937890585.1 uncultured Campylobacter sp. | reverse complement strand
AAAATAGTGATATTTTGAAAATGAATATCTTGTTTTATCTATTTAAAAGCGATTTGTAAATAAAATAATTAAAAATTTCTAAAGTTTTAAAGGGTGAATGTGAAGCTAAAAATCGGCATTATCGGCTATTGCAGCACTGGCAAAAAGCATTATTTAGAGCTAAGACGCTCAAATGAGTTTGAAATTTGTGGCATTTTTGACAAAGAGAACAGTGACGAGTTTTGCAGAGCTGATTTTTATACTGATTTTAAAGAATTTATAGAGGTTGCTCAACCCCAAGCAGTCGTGCTTTGCTCGCCAAGAGAGGAGATGGTGGAGGCCTTTTGTCAGTGCGCAAAATACTGCCAAAATATCCTTATCTCACGCCCAGTTTTTAAAAATATCGCCGATCTTAAAGAGATAAAATATGCTGCCAAAACAAACAAAACTAGGGTTTGCACTGGAATTTCTGAGCGTTTTAATCCAACCATCGTTTCGCTTAAAAAGGCACTTTTAAAAGAGGATGAAATTTACAGCATCTCGATCGCTCATTTTAAGCCACTTTGCGATGGAAATATCATAAATGAGCTCTCTGTTTCAGACATCGACCTAGCTAAAAACATCATAAATTCAGAAGTTAGTGACTTTTATTACACTCAAACAAACAAGACAAACGCCAAGAGTGCCGATAATGTGGCGATCAGCTTTAAGAGTAAAAACCAAATTTTAGTGCATATCACAAATTCGTTTTGTGGCTCGCTTGAGAGATTTAAGATAGAGATAAATGCAAAAAATGGCGTCTATTTTGGCGATCTCATAGACTACAAGCTACATCAAGTAAATGAAAACGGCCAGATGAATTTAAAAATAGACTCAAACAATAACGAGCTAAAGACGCAGTACGAGGCGTTTTATGGCCTTTGCCAAAGCGGCGAAAGTAGCGAGCTCTCAGACATAGACGATGTGATCAAGATAAAAGAGCTATTTTGATGAAAAAGGCGCTTTTACTTTTAAATATGGGCGGTGCAAACAGCCTTGACGACGTGGAAATTTTTTTAACAAATATGTTTAATGACCCATATATTTTGGGGATAAAAAATAAATTTATAAGAAAATTTGTGGCTTTTATGATCACAAAAGGCAGACTAAAATCAGCCCAGCACAACTGCAACCAAATAGGCGGCAAGTCGCCACTTTGCGAGCTTACAGCAAAGCTTTGCGAGAAAATTTCAAGCTTGCAAAATAAATTTGACGCGGTTGATTTTGCGATGAACTATACTTCGCCATTTACAAAAGAGGTGCTAAAAAAGTATGAAAATTTTGATGAGATAGTGCTTTTCCCGCTCTATCCGCAGCACTCAACAACTACGATATCTTCAAGCTTAGATAGCTTTAAAAAAGCTGCCAATGAGCTTAGTTTAAAGGCTAAAATTTCACTTTGCGGGACCTTTTATGATGATGATGCTTACAATAAGATCATTATCTCTCATGTCCAGGGAGCGGTAAAAGATACCAAAATAAGCGATATTAGCCTCATCTTTTCAGCTCACTCTTTGCCTCGCAAGATCATAGAAAATGGCGATATCTACGAAAAACACATAAACGAACAGGTGCAAATTTTAACTAAGATGTTAAAAGAGCAGGGGTTAAATTTTAAGGGTGTGAGCCTTGCATATCAGTCACGCCTTGGCCCAGTTAAATGGCTAGAGCCATCACTAAACGAGGCTTTGGCAAAGTGCGAAAATAAAAAAGCTCTTATCTATCCACTCTCTTTTTGTTTAGACAACTCTGAAACGGTTTTTGAGCTTGTCATCGAGTATGCAAAAATAGCTAAAGAGCTAAATTTTAGCTTTTATAAAGTCGTCTCTTGTCCAAATTTTAGCGATGAATTTGCTAGTTTTATCCTACAAAAGGCAAAAACGGCTAGGGAATTTAGCCTTTAGGAATAAAACTTGCTTATATAGTGCATCTCAATCAATAAAAGGAGATGTATGAGAGTACAAAATAACGATATTATCGATTATTTGTTGCAGTCAGGCTCTAGCAAAGCTAAAGATAAAAAAAATAGTTTTGATGAAATTTTAAGTCTTACGCTTGATAAGATCACGAGTGAGGCGAAAATTTCTGACAAGCTTGAGCAGTTTAAAAAAAGGCTTACAGAGGTCGGAGCTGCTGGCTTTATCAACGAGCTAAATTCTAACAAGATCGAGGATAAGATAGCTAAGAAAAAAGAGGAGCTGACCGAGCTTTTAAGCATAAATGATCCGACCAAAACGCAGGATCAAAAAAATGAGCTACTTAAAATCATGGATAAAATTTTAAGTGACTACCGCAAAGAGCTAAACATGGCACTTACGAGCCAAACACTGCTTGAGAAGCAAAATAGCCTTGGCAAAAATACAAATAATTCTGTAAATTTAAGCTCTGTCTTAAATGAACTTGGACTTGCATAAATTCTGGATTTAGGCCACTTGCCTAGATCCAAATTTCTACTTTAAACTCTAAATTTGAAATTTAATATTTATATCTTAGAAGTTAAATTTAATCTAAAGCTGGTTTTTGCTTTGCTTTGTCGTTTTTGAGCTTGTCTTTTTTAGCTTCAAACTCAGCTATGACATTAGGATCTGGGAATAAATAGCCATCTTCAACCATTAGATCAACGGCCTTTTTAAATGTCGGCAACGCACTTTGCGCACCAAAGTAGTAGTAAGGCTTTTTAGGGTCTCTTGCTAAAACGCCTATGGTGTAGCTGTTGCCTCTTGTGTCATTTACGAAGCCAAAAAAGGAGCCGTTATAGGTGTTGCTATATCCGCCTTTGCCAGAAGCGATGTGCGCGGTGCCAGTTTTACCGCCTATCTCAAGACCTGGTGTAAATGCCTTTAAGCCAGTACCTTTTTCAACCGTTTTTATCAAAATTCTCTTCATTATCTTTGCGGTCTCTTGCGAGATGACCTGTGCTGGCTCTGCTTTTGGCAGATCGTAGCGCTTGCCATTTCGCTCAAGATATGCCACCATGCGTGGCGTCACCTCGATGCCTTTGTTGTTAAAGGTGTTAAAGGCTTTTAAAAGCTGCATAAATGTCGCTTGCAGGCCGTATCCGTAGCTAACTGTCGCTTTATAGGTCAATGAGTTTAGTTTTGTAACCGTTGGCATCATGCCCACTTGCTCGTATGGCAGGTCGATGCCAGTCTTTCTTGAAAAGCCAAAATTTAAAAGCCCTTGATAAATTTGGGGACCATTTAGGCGTTCTACTAGCTGGATCATGCCGATGTTTGAACTGTGCACGATGATGTCTTCAGCGCTCATAAAAGGCTCTGGGTGGGTATCTTTGATGATCCTTTTGCCTAGCTGATAGCGACCATTATAGGTATTTACTAGCTCAAAAGGATTTACTTTTTTTTCTTGAAGCAGTATGGAGAAGATAAATGGCTTAAAAACCGATCCAACCTCGTATGCATACTCGCTTGCGCTCGAATTTAGCGCGCTGTAATCTTGCTTTCTTATATTTGATGGATCATATCTTGAGCTAGAAGCTAGGGCTAGAATTTCTCCATTTTTGCTATTCATTATGCAGATGATTAGCTCTTTTGCATCTAGAAATTCACGTTTTTCATCTAAAATTTGCTCTAGCTTGGTTTGAAATTTAAGCGGTATAGAAAGCACTGCGTTATAGCCATCAACTCTTGTTGCTAAATTTGAATCACTGGTTAAGATTATATTGTTGCCAATATCGCGTGGGCCAAGGATTTTGGCGTTTTGTATCGGAGCTAGGTAGTCCTCGTAGTATCTCTCAAGTCCTTTTACACCTTTGCTTTTAGTAAGTGCGTCGCTCTCTGTTTTACTCACGTAACCAATGGCTGGCGTAAGGGCGTCTTTTGACATAAATTTGCGGTTTTGACCGCTCTCCATCACGCGCATACCTTGAAATGAGGCAAGGCCAGTTTTTGGGTCAAGATATGAGATCAAAATGCCTTTGCGGTTTAACTTTCTTGAAAGCTCCTGAAGATAGGTAGCGCCCTTTGCATCGATGCTGTAAGAGAGCGTGACAAGACCTTTTGTGCCGTTTATGATCTTTCTTACTTTGTTTGGATCGTCACTGCTGTAAAGCGAGTAGAGCTTGATAAACATCTCTTTTTTATTTGGATCGATATTTCTGGTGTCAAGCATCACTTTGTAGAGTTTTTGGCTTGATGAGATGCTAAAGCCGTCTTTCGTGACGATGTTGCCACGGATTGCGGTATTTACGTCACTTGTTTGAAGCTTAGGAAGCTTTCGCTCGATGCTTGCTCTATAAAAAATAACAAGCACAAAGATTGAAATTCCAAAAGTAATTAATAAAAAGAGTATGGTTATTTTTGATTTTCTGGAATTCATTCAATGGCTTAAATTTGCGTTCTTGAAATTTCTTTGTACGCGCTTAGCGCTTTGTTGCGAATTTCTAGCATAAGCTTCATACTAGTCTCTGCTTTGCCTATCGCGATAGCTGCTTGGTGCAAGTCTTTTACCTCGCCAGTTGCAAGGTCTGCGATGGCTTTATCGGCGTTTATTTGAACCTTGTTTAGCTCTTTTAAAGAGTCGTTTAATGCGTTTTCAAAGCCGCCTTCTTCGCCTGCTTTTGCTATTTTGTTTGAATTTTCGTTTTTATTTAACTTATCTAAATTTATACTATTTATCATTATGCTTGTCCTGAAATAAGTGATATCGCACTTTGTGCTATTGTCTTTGCGTTTTGAAATGACGCTACATTTGCTTGATAAGCCCTTGTCGCCTCAAGCAAGTCAGCCATCTCGATGACTGGATTTATATTTGGAAATGCGACGTAGCCATTTGCATTTGCGTCCGGGTGGCTAGGGTCGTATTTTAGTTGAAAATCCTTGTCATCGCGCACCACTTTATCTACGATCACGCTAGTTAGGGCAGGGTGAGCGTTTTTGGGTGAACTTGGGTCATCGAGTGGATTTTCATAATCAAGCAAACTTTGTGAGTTTTTAAGTTGATCGTTTAAAATTTTATCAAAGTTCATCTCTTTAAAGATGACCTCTTGCCTTCTGTAAGGGCCGCCCTCAGCCGTTCTTGTGGTTTGAGCGTTTGCGATGTTTGAGCTGATGATGTTCATTCTGAAGCGTTGCGCGCTTAGTCCGTATCCGCTAATATCAAAATCATTTAAGTATGACATCATCTCTCCTAGTTCTTAGCACTTGCGTCTATTACGCTTTTAAAGATATTGTTCTGGGCCTTGTAGGCGCTATCAAGGGCGTTTATCATAACTGTGTTTTTACCCATTTCTGTTGTCTCAACATCAAGATCAACCGTGTTTGCGTCATTTCTAGCCATGTGACCATCACGCAAGAAAATTTGAGCTGTGTCGCTTTTTGGAAAATCAACCGCAGCCATGTGCGCTTCGTTTGTTTTAGCTAAATTTAGTTTTTTGCTCTCTGAAACGTTATAAATTTCATTTGCTTTTTCTCTTAAAACATCTTCAAATCTTACATCTCTAGCCTTGTAAAATGGTGTATCAACATTTGCAAGGTTGCCAGAGATGAGCTTTTGGCGTAGTTCTCTGCCTGCAAGGGCTGATTCGACAAGGGGGCTAGATTTTGATCTATCTAAAACAAACATTTAAAGTCCTTCTAAAATTTCACACATTTATAAGCAAATGATGTTCCAAATGTAAGGCAAATTTACTTTGTTTCATAGATTTTTGCCAAATCTTCTTTCATTTTTGTGACTTTTATGCCGCCTAGATAGTATTTAACGCCGTATTTTCCGCTATCAACGTCTGTTAAAATTTGGTATTCGCCATTTTTTAGCACGACTTTAAAAGGGAGTGATATCTCATGCTTGTACTCTATGTCACGCACGATCTGCTCGACTAATCTATCATTTATCTTTTGGTTATTTGTGATGAAGTAGTAAGCGTGAAATTTTTGTAAAAATTCATTTAAAACATACTCATCTGTGACATTTTCAAAATGAGTAAGGCCTATAAGTGTAAATTTATCTTTATTTTCAACTTGATATTTTGTAAGCTCAGGCGCTTCTTTTTGGCAAGGTGGGCAAAATGTACCAAAAATATCTATCATTAATACCTTACTTTCGTCATTTTTGATAGCAAAACCGCCATTTTTACGCACCAAAGTAAGCTCTTTGCCGCTTACATCTTTTAGAGCAACTTCTTCGTTTGGACCAAATTCTTTAAATGTTGCTCTGCTGCTTTCCTCTTCCCCGCAACCAAAAAATGCAAAAAGTGCGATGATAAGTACAACTAAATTTTTCATTTTCTTCCTTAAACATATCTTTTTATGGCAGCTCTTGCCTCTTTGTCCGCCTCACGTCTTTTTAAAGTCTCGCGCTTGTCGTGTAAATTTTTACCTTTTGCAAGGGCTAGCCTTGCTTTTACGATGTTTTTATCGCTTAGATAAAGTGCCAAAACAACCAAAGTAAGCCCATCTTGTGAGACTTGACCGAAAATTTTATCGATCTGCTTTCTATGCATCAAAAGTTTTCTGGCTGCTCGCTCGTTTGGACGAAATGCGCTGTGTGTAGTCTCAAGATAGCTGATATGGGCGTTTAGTAAGAAAAGCTCACCCTTTATGACACGCACAAAGCTATCTTTTAAATTTGCTCTGCCAGCCCTTAGAGCCTTGACCTCGCTGCCTTTTAGCACGATGCCAGCCTCAAAGGTCTCAAGTATGCTAAAGTCGTGCAAAGCTTTCTTGTTTTTTGCTAGATCTTTTATCAAAATTTTACCTTTTATTTTACGCTAAATACGCTACTGCCGCTGCCGCTTAGAAATTTATCCCTAAACTCATTCATCTGTGGATAGAGCTTAAAGCATGGGGCAAAAAGATCGTTTAGCTCCTCGTTTTTATAAATTTCAAGTAGCTCTTTGCTCTTTAAATTTTGCATCTTTTTTGCAGCATTAACGTCTATGTATTGTAAGAAATTGCTTCTAAATTCTTGATAAACCATCGGTGTGGAGCAAAAAACATTTGGCGTGAAGATATTTAAATTTGGTACTTCATCGTCAAATTCTTCTATGATCTCGCCTATGCCGCTTACATTTGCTGCCTTGTAGCCACTTACAAAAAAGGCCACATCTGCGCCGATTTTAGAGGCTATCTGCATCAAATTTTCGCGTTTTATGTTTAAATTTAGCTCGTCATTTACCATAAGTAAAAATGTGGCGGCATTTGAACTGCCTCCTCCTAGACCAGCACCTATTGGGATTTGTTTGTTGATGATGATTTTTTGAGAGCTAAAAAACTCATCTAGCTCGTTTGAAAAGCCAGCTCTTTTTAGCTCGTTTATCGCTTTTTGTATGATGTTATCTTTTATCTCTTTGTTGCCGCATTCGATAGCAAAAGAATTTGACTTTTTAAAATAAATTTCATCAAAAAGCTGCTCGCAAAGAACAAAACGTGACAAAATTTCGTGGTAGTTGCCTCTGGTGCCAACTACCTTCAAAAATACGTTGATCTTTGCAAAGCTTTTCATTTCTCGATTTTTTTCGCAAGCTCGTGGATATCGGCTTCGCTTGCTTTTTTGGTGGCGTGGATATTTTCGTTTTTGATATCGTTTGCCAGTTCGCTTCTTAGTATCATTGTGTTGCGCGGGGCCTCGATACCAAGCTTAACGGTGCTTTTTGAGATACTTACTACGACGACTTTTATGTCGTTACCTAGTAAAATTTCTTCGTTTTCTTTTCTTGCTAAGATTAACATTTTTCTACCTTGTTTAAAGTGTAATTTATAGTATCATCCATGATTTGGATTACGCTCATAAATTTATCATAATTTAGCAAATAAATTCCTTGTGTTTGTGTTTCAAAATCGTTAATTTTTAATTTCTTGCCGTCAAGTATGTTATCAATATCCCCAAAATACGTGTTTTGCTCAATATTTAAAAAATTGCAAATATTTAAAAATTTTTCATTTTCATAGCGAAATTTACCCTCGCTTACCCTCTTTAATGAGCTTAAAGTTACATTATAACCAACTTTTTGCCCAAAAATTTCTGCATAAGAGCGGATGTAACTCCCCTCACTTACGCTTAAACGAAGTGTCAAAAAAGGGTGTGAATAATTCAAAATTTCACTCTCATAAATTTCCATTGTCTCTGGCTTTAGCTCAAATTCTTCGCCACTTCTTGCTAGCTTGTAAGCTCTTGTGCCATTTACATGTTTGGCGCTAAATTTTGGCGGGATGTAGCTTATCTTGCCTGTTAGCTCGGCTCTTATAGCTTCAAGTTTTTCTAAATTTAGCTCTTTTACATTTGAAATTTCAGTGATATTTTCATTATCCATGCTAGGACTGCTAGCTCCAAGCCAGATCGTCGCCTCATAGACCTTTGGGCTTTTGTCTAAAAATCTAAAAAATTTCGTATACGAGCCAAAAGCGACTATCAGACAGCCACTCGCAAATGGATCGAGCGTGCCTGAAAATCCAGCCTTTTTAACGCCATATTTTCTCTTTAGTCGTCCTAAAAAGTGGTTTGAGCTCATGCCAGCAGGCTTGTTTGCCACGAAAATGGCGTTCATACGGCCTTTTCCACGAAGCTTGACATGATCTCTCTTACATTGCCACCAAAATTTATAGTCAGTTTAAACTCTTTTTTGATCTTGCTAACCGCGCTTACTCTGCCGATACCAAAAATTTTATGTTTAACAAGGTCGCCTTTTTTAAATTCATTGCTCTGTTCGATAACTAGCGAGCCATGCGTGATACCGCTCTCGCTTAAAAATCTACTCTTATTTAGCCTCGTGCGCTGACCTTTGTAAAAGCGCGAATTTGCAAAGCTTAGACTAAGTGTCCTTTTGGCTCTTGTTATCGCCACATAAGCGAGCCTGCGCTCCTCTTCGATGTCGCTACCATCGCCAATAAGCGGGAAAAATCCCTCTTCAAGGCCGATCACAAAAAGGTGCTCAAACTCAAGTCCCTTGCTCGCATGCACGCTCATGATACTAATAGCCTCGTCGCTGATGCCGTCTTGCTCGCTTGTTAGCGTGATCTCATTTAAAAACTCCTCCAGATCAAAGCTTGGATTTTGCTTGATCTGATCTTTTAAAACGGCGTAAAACTCGTCGATGTTCGCCGCTCTTTCAGCGCCATCTGGCAAGCTCTCGTAGTATTTTTTGACGCCAAATTTAGCTTCAAATTTATCTATCAGGTCAAAAACCGAGCTGCTTTCTTGAAGCTCTTTTAGGTTGTTTGCAAACTCAAGAAGGGCTGATTTTACCTTTTTGCTAAAGGCTTCGTCGTTATCAGAGATATTTGAGATCGCCTCGAAAATAGAAATTTTGCCCTCAAAGGCCATTTTCTCAAGTTTATCAAGGCTCACCTTGCCAAGACCGCGTTTTGGGCGGTTTATTATGCGCCTTATTGAAAAGTCATCATTTGGATTGTTTATAAGCCTTAAATAGCTTATGATATCTTTGATCTCGGCTCTTTCATAAAATTTAACGCCGCCGACCATTTTATATGCGATCTGCTCTTTGTTTAGCCCATCTTCAAGTGAGCGAGAAAGCGCGTTTATGCGGTATAAGATTGCGATATCTTTTGCCTGCACGCCTTTGCTTAAAAGCTCTTTTATGTTTTTTGCGATCTTGCCAGCCTCTAAATTTTCATCAAAGCTTTCTATCAAATTTACAGCTTCGCCTTCGCCTTTTGTTCCTACAAGCTTCTTGCCAAGGCGGTTGCGGTTGTGATCTATTAGCTCGTTTGCAGCCTTTAGTATCGCCTCGCTCGAGCGGTAGTTTTTCTCAAGTCTGATGATCTTTACGTTGCTAAACTGATCTTTGAAATTTAAGATATTATCTATCTTTGCACCGCGCCAGCCATAAATACTCTGGTCATCATCGCCCACCACGCAGATGTTTTCGTGGCATAGGCAGAGCTTTTTTAGCAGTTTATACTGAAGGTCGTTCGTGTCTTGATACTCATCGACCATTATGTGTTTATAGCGGTTTGAAATTTCTCTCGCAAGCTCTTCGTTTTCGTCTAAAATTTTATATGTAAGTCCCAGCAGGTCGTCAAAATCAACAAGGTTGTTCGCCTTTAGATAGTCCTCATATTTTTCATAAATTTGCGCTGCTTGCTTGTAAAAGTTGTCTTTGCTCTTGTCAAAAGAGGAGAAATTTGCATTTTTATAGACCTCTTCAACGCTTAAAAGTGAGTTTTTATAGTTTGAAATTTCACTTGAGAGTATCGCCGTGGCGACTGGACTTTCAAAGCTTTTGATGATGCGCTTTTTATCGTCTGTGTCGATGATGACGAAGTTGTTTTTTCTGCCAAGTTTTTCTATGTAGAGCTTTAAAAACAAAAGTCCAAATTTATGAAATGTGCAAAGTAGCGGCGAGTAGTTTTTGCCGCTTTGGCTTAGCATCGCCATGGCTCTGCTACGCATCTCGTTGGCGGCTTTGTTTGTGAAAGTAAGAGTTAGTGTGTTTGCCGCGTCTATGCCGACCTCGCCGATGAGATAGGCAAGTCTAGTGGTGATCGTCTTTGTCTTGCCGCTGCCAGCTCCTGCAAGTATGAGCATCGCACCGTCTATGTGGGTGGCTGCTTCGCGCTGGGCTTCGTTTAAATTTGATAGTAAATTTTCCATTTTTCGCTTTTTAAATTTTCTTTTGATTTTAGCCAAAAATGCTTAAAATTACTATTTTTTCTTAAATATATCTTTATTTTTTGGGTTTTGCAAAAAGACTGAGGCTGATTTTTTAGCGTGATCGACTTGCTTCTCTTTTGGCTTGTAGATAGAGAAATTTACAAGGATCGGGCTGTTTTCAACCAAAATTTGAACCACTGCACCAAGCGGAAACGATACCACTGAGGCAAAATTCTCACTACCAAAGCCAGCCTCAAAGCTAAGCTCATCTTGCGTTAGCATGGCACTTTCCAGCGTGTAACCACCAAGTGAAAACATAATGACTGGTATGCTAAAGCTCCTACTTATCTCATCTGGCAAGCTAGGCTCAAAGCTAACTAGCGGTAAATTTGCCATAACTGAGAAATTTACCCCCTTTTCAAGCAAAAAATCAATGCACTCATAGACGTGCATCTTCATCAATAGTGCAAATTTCTCATCGTCTAAAATTTCGTCTAACATTTTATTCCTTTGAAATTTCTAAAAACTCATCTACTAGCTTTTTAACTTCGTTTATGCCGATCTGCCAGAAATTTTTATCATCTATATCAAAGCCAAATTTATCCACAAGCTCACTTGGGCTAAGGCTCCCACCAAGGCTCAAAAACTCGGTGTAAATTTCGACAAAATTTTCGCATTTACCGCTTTTGTAAAGCCCAAAAAGTGCAAGCACAAGAAGCTGCGCGTAAGAGTAGGCGTAGCAGTAAAATGGCGTGTGGATGAAGTGCGGGATGTAGCTCCACCAAATTTTGTAGTAGTCATTTAGCGTCACACTTTTGCCAAACATCTTTTTGCTCTCTTTTAGCCAAATTTTATTTAGCTCATCTAGGCTGATTTCGCCATCGTGTGCGTGCACGGCGCGCTCAAAGGTGGTGAAATTTATCTGGCGGTAAAGCGTGGCAAATATATCCTCGATCTTGCCAGCAAGCAGTGAAATTTTCTCTTTTTTGCTAAGGCCGTCTTTTATGTGGTCAAAAACTAGCATCTCACAAAAGACTGAAGCCGTCTCAGCCGTGGTTAGCGGAGTGTCTGAGTTTAGGTAGCTTACACTATAAGAGAGCTTTTGATGCACGGCGTGGCCAAGCTCGTGGGCAAGCGTAAAAAGGTCTCTACGCTGATTTGTGTGATTTAGCAAAACATAAGGGTGCGTGTCGCTTGACCCTGAGTGAGAAAATGCCCCGCCCCGCTTGTTTGGCGCTGGGTAAACGTCGATCCAGCCGTCGCTAAAAGCACTTTTGGCGATCTTGCCAAATTCGCTTGAGAAATTTGAAAATGCCTTTAAAACTATCTTTTTGCACTCATCAAATTTATACTCGCTCTCGCTGCTAAGAGGCGCGTATCTATCGTAGTCGTAAAGCTTTTTAAGGCCTAAAATTTCTCTTTTGCGCTCGTAAAATTTAGAAACTAAATCAAAATTTTTCTCAGTTACAGCAATTAGCGAATCAACGCTTTTTTTACTGATTTGATTTTCAAGGTGTCTTGGCTCTTCAGGAAGCTTGAAATTTCGCAGCTCGCAGCTAGTTTTTAGATCAGTTTTTATCATATTATATATATAGCCTAGCAGGTGCTGGTGCTTGCTAAGCTCATTTGAGAGGCTTTTTGCTGCTAGTTTTCGCACGTTTTGGTCGCTCTCATGAAGCTTGGCTAAAATTTCCTCTTCATTTAAAAGCTCGCCTTTAAATTTAAACCTCATCTTGCTCATGCTCTCATCAAAAAGCCTTGAAAAGCCCTCAGCTCCAGTGCTTGCAGTGCGTAGCAAGACCTTTTCTTCGGCAACGCTTAGCTGGTGCGGCTTTGCTTTGGCGAGATTGCTTAGATAGTAGTCATATTTTTTAGAGCTTTTGATGATCTCTTCTTGTTTTTTAGGGCTAAATTCATTAAATTTAATCTCAAAAAATATCAAATTTTCATTTGCTTTTGTCGCGATCTCATCGATCTTTGCGTAAAATGCGCCCTTACTTGTATCTTTGGCAAAATTTAAAAAAGCATAAGTCATTACCTTTGAAATTTTAGCTATCAAGCTTTCATATTCAGAAAATGCCTTTAAAAACTGGTCTGTTTTTAAATTTTCATATTTTTCAAGGTATTTATCTTTAAATTTCTCGCACTCTTTTTGTAAATTTAGTGCGTTTTGTTCGCACTCTTTTTCGTTTGCAAAAAGTGCTTTTAGATCCCAAATTTGCATTATCGTCCTTTAAATTTTTGGGATATTTTACAAAAAAATGGATAAAAGTAAAATTTCAGCCAAAATTTAGCTGAAATTTTACTGAGGATTATTCTGAAGTCTCTGAGGCTACTGCTGTGAAAAGGACGTCAGATGCGCTATTTAGGGCAGTTTCTACTGAGTCTTGGATGACGCCTATCGTAAAGCCAACTGTGACAAACTGCATAGCGATGTCATTGCCGATGCCAAAAAGTCCGCACGCTAATGGCACTAGAAGTAGTGAGCCGCCAGCCACGCCTGAAGCGCCGCATGCGCCAAGGGCTGAGATGAAGCATAGAAGTAGTGCATCGCCAAATGTAACCGTGATAGATGGGATCGAATTTACCGCAGTAAGCGCTAGGATGCTAATGGTAACTGCTGCACCACCCATGTTTATGGTGGCTCCAAGTGGGATAGAGATAGAGTAGAGCTCTTCTTTTAGGTTTAGTTTTTTGCAAAGCGCCATATTTACAGGGATATTTGCAGCCGAGCTTCTTGTAAAAAATGCTGAGATAGCGCTCTCTTTTAGACAGATCATTACAAGTGGATAAGGATTTTTTCTAGTTAGTGCAAAAACCATCGCTGGATAGACGATAAATGCCACAACAAGCATCGCCCCAACAAGAACTAAGATCAGTTTTAGATATCCTGCAAGCGCGTCAAATCCAGTGTCGTGAATGCTAATAGCAACCATGCCAAAGATGCCAAATGGAGCTAGTCTAATGATAAATTTAACAATATGTGTCACGCCTTCGCTTATATCTTTAAATACCTTTTTGGTCTCAGGTGTAGCATATCTCATAGCGATGCCGCCACCTATCGCCCATGTGATGATGCCTATGTAGTTGCCATTTGCTAGGGCGGTTATCGGGTTTTCAACCATTTTATAGATAAGATCTTTTAATACGTTTGTGATGCCTTGTGGGGCAGACATATCAGCACTTTGCAGACCTTTTAGCGGTATCTCGATAGGAAATAAAAAGCTAGCAATGACTGCCACAACAGCTGCTAAAAAGGTGCCAACGAGGTAGAGAGTGATGATCTTTTGCATGCCTTTTGTATGACCAAAATCTTTTAAAATGATAGAGGTTGCAACTAAAACAAATACAAGAATAGGCGCGATCGCTTTTAGAGCGCCTTTAAACAAATCTCCTAAAACTGAGGCTGAAGCAGCAATAAAATCAGCCGAACTAGCCTTTTCTTTGGCCTCATCAAGCTGTTTTACTTCATCTTGGCTAAGACGAGTTTTTATAACTTCATCTACGCTTAAGCCACTCTCTTTTTGAATGGTTTGAATTTTAGCTGAGATTTGGTTGTAAGGGGCTGCCTGATAGTGTGTGTAAAAGCCAACTAGGGCACCTAGGACGATACCAACTAAAATTTGAACGATCAAATTTCCGTCAGCATATCTTCTTGCAATGTTTTTAAACATATTCATTTGACACCTTAATAAATTAGTTTTTTGTTGATTCTAGCTAAATGATTTTTAAATATAAAGAAATTTAAAAAGATTAATTCGCTTTTTATATAGATTTGTTACAATTGCACGAAAATTTAACCAAGGAAAAGGACGAAAATGTATCTATTTACTTCTGAAGTTGTAAGTCCAGGTCATCCAGATAAATGCGCTGATATTATTGCTGATAGTATTGTTGATACTATCTTAACGCAAGATCCAAATGGACGCGTCGCAAGCGAAGTTTTCGTAGCTGGAAAAAACATAGTAATAGGCGGAGAGATAAACTCAAAGGTAAAACTCTCTTATAAAGACTACGAAAAGATCGTAAAAGATGCTCTTGCGCATATTGGATATGATGGAAAGAGCAACTTTACAAAAGAGCAGTGCTTGCACCCAGATGATATCGAGGTCAAAGTCTGCTTAAATCAACAAAGTCCAGATATAAATCAAGGTGTTGATCAAAGTGATGGCGAGATCGGAGCAGGCGATCAAGGCATCATGTTTGGCTTTGCAAGCTGCGAAGCGAAAGAATTTATGCCAGCAGCTATAACTTATGCAAGAATGCTTTGTGAAAAAGTATATAAATTTGCCAAAGCAAACCCTGATAAGCTTGGCGTTGATATAAAAACGCAAGTTACGATTGATTATGGCAGCAAAGATAACTTCGAAAACTGCAAACCTCAAAGTATCCACACTATCGTCGTATCTGCTCCTTGCGTGGAGAGCATGAAGATAGAAGAGCTTCGCGCATTAATACAAAATTTAATAGACGAAACTGGTCTTCCAAAAGAGCTATATAATAAAGAAAAAACGATCATTTATATAAATCCAACAGGCAGATATGTAAATCATAGCTCGCTTCACGATAGCGGTTTAACAGGCAGAAAACTAATCGTCGATAGCTTTGGTGGATATAGCCCGATAGGCGGTGGCGCTCAGTCCAGCAAGGACTACACAAAGGTTGATCGCAGCGGTCTTTACGCAGCGCGCTGGATAGCTAAAAATATCGTTGCAGCCGGCCTTGCTAAAAAATGTATCGTTCAGATAAGCTACGCAATAGGCGTTGCAAAGCCAACTTCAGTTAGCGTTGATACTATGGGAACTCACGCAAACGGCGTAAATGATGACATGCTTTCAAATTTTGTAAGCGAGCATTTTTCTCTAACTCCTCGCTGGATAACAAATAAATTTGGCCTTGATAAACCAAGCAAAGAGACATTTTTATATGCAAAAGTAGCTGCAAAAGGTCAAGTGGGAAATGCAAAATACCCTTGGGAAAAGCTTGATGCGGTTGATACTTTCAAGGCTTTACTAAAAAAATAATCAAAAAAGTGGCTTTATCTAAAAAGCCACTTTAAATTTCTTTTAAAACTCATCCCAAAACGCTTTTTTAGGCTTTATGATCTCACTTTTTGAGCCATTTACGCTGTGATAGATCGCTTTATTATATTTTGTGGCAAGGTGTTTTATTAATAGTCTTTGAAGCACAGGTTCGCTACTTGGCACAAACCAGCCGTTGTTTGTGATGGCCACGACCGCGTCAAATTCGCCCCTATAAAGCTCCTCTCTTGTCGCCTCGTAGCAGATAGCGTTTCTGATTTTAATCCCATCTATCTCATAGTCGCTAAAATTTTCTGCCTTTTTAAAGTCGCTAGCCCCACCAAAAAATAGCTTATTTACGGCATCTTGCATAAATTTTGGCAGAGGGATTTCTTCTCCAAATGGCACTAAAAATTTCTTATCCATTCGCCTTAGAGTGCCATCTTGAAACAAAAATGCAGAGTTATAAATTTGCTTATTTTCATAGGCAAGCGCGCCAGCTACGATGGTTATCTTTTTTGAAAGCTCTTTTAGCTCATCAACAAGCAGTGGCTCATTTGTCATAAATAGTGGAAACGCACTCTCGGGCAGCACGATGAGGCGTTTTTGCTCGGCTATGGCGCTATTTATCAAGTCTAAATTTTCATTTGTAAATTTCATGCGCAAGTTTTTATCCCAGCGCACTCTTTGAGCGACATTAGTATTTACTAGCTCCACGTCAAATGGTAGAGCCTTTGCCTCGCTACTTTTAAACTGCAAAGCGGCGATAAGGCAGATAAAAGCTAGGATAAATTTTAAAATTTTATCTTTTAAACTCAAAGAAATAGCCGCTAAAAAAACAAATATAAGTCCTCTAGTATTTGGCTCAAAAGCCCCTAAAACAAGTGTCGCTTCAAGGTTAAACCAGTTAAAGCCAAGTGGGTGCACATAGCTTATTAAAAATAGTAAAACGGCTCTTAGTGCTACAAAGCTTGGAAAAGAGGCTATCCAAAATAAAAGTCCATAAACAAGGGCTACAAAGAGGATGACAAATGGTATAAGCCAGACTAGTTCGTAGTAGATAAAACTAAAGCCGATCCAGTAAAACCACAAAATTCCAGTGAAAAAGCCAGCCGCAAAAAAGCCAGCTCTGCTTAAATTTATGATGACGTAAATTCCAGCTAGCGTAAGAAAAGGTGAGATGAAATTTAAAATTTGATTTTCTGCCATAGCTAAAAAAATGAAATTAGAAAGCAAAAAAGCACCGACAAAGGCTTTTATTATAATTTTAGTGCTAAAATGTCCGTTTAAAAATCTTACAAATAAGGAAATCCATGCAAAACGCTGATTTTTTAACATCATTACTACCTCTTGTTGTGCTTTTCGCCATATTTTACTTTTTGGTTATCAGACCTCAACAAAAACAACAAAAAGCCCACGCAGCAATGCTTGCAGCTCTTGACAAAGGCGATAAGATAGTAACTAATGGCGGACTTATATGCGAAGTGATTAAAGCCGAAAATGATTTTATCAAAGTTAAACTTAACGATGATGTAATCGTTCGTATAGCACGCGAGTTTGTAGCTAAAAAGATCGAAGATAAATAATGCGTAACGCAAGAGTTACATATAGGCTGATTATCTTAATATTAGCCTTGATTTTTGGTTTTGGCTTTTCGGTGCCATCTTTTTTTCAGACTCAAAGTGGAGCTAAAATTTCATTAGGACTTGACCTTCAAGGCGGTCTTCATATGCTTCTTGGTGTTGAAACTAACGAAGCCATCCACTCTAAGATCAAGTCAATCGCTGGAAGCATAAATTATTATGCTAAAAAAGAAGATGTGCTTATTGATAAATTTAAGATAAAAGAAGATAGTGTTGATTTTGCGCTGCTTGATAGTGACGAGGCTCCAAAAGTTGATAAGGCACTTGCTGAGATAAAAGGGCTTGATATCAAAAAAGATGGTCTAAACTATCACATCACTCTAACAGAGCAAGAGAGGATTGATACGATCGAGTATGCGATCTCTCAAGCTGTTGAGACCATTAGAAACAGACTTGATCAGTTTGGTCTAGCTGAGCCAACAGTCGCTAGACAAGGCAAAGACAATATCCTAGTCGAGCTTCCTGGCATAAAAACCGAAGAAGACGAGCAAAGAGCGAGAGATCTTATCGCAAAGGCCGCTCACTTACAGCTTATGGCAGTTGATGACAAAAGACAAGATCAGGCAAATACGATGAGCGAGGCTGAGGCCGAAAGCTATGGTGATGTAATCTTTAAAGATGCTAAAAATGACCGCGTAAAATATGTCGTTAAAAATATCCCAGTGCTTGATGGCTCTATGCTAACTGATGCAAAGGTCGCATTCTCTCAGCAAAACAACCTACCGATCATAAATTTTACACTAAATTCAGAAGGCGCTAGAATTTTTGGTGATTTTACTGGAGCAAATGTGGGTAAAAGGCTTGCTATCGTGCTTGACGGCAAGGTCTATTCAGCTCCAGTTATAAACGAAAGAATAGGTGGCGGCAGCGGCCAGATCAGCGGTGGTTTTACCCTTGATGAAGCTCACGACGTAGCGATCGCACTTAGAAGTGGCGCACTTTTAGCACCTGTTAAGATGCTAGAAAAAAGAAGCGTTGGCCCATCTTTAGGCCAAGAAAGCATCAATCAAAGCATGGTTGCTCTTGCTGCTGGATCTATTTTAGTCGTGCTATTTATGCTAGTTTATTATGGAATTTCTGGAATTTTTGCAAATATCGCACTAGTTGCAGACGTCGTTATATTAGTCGCTGTTATGGCGCTTTTTGGAGCGACACTTACTCTGCCAGGTATGGCTGGTATCGTGCTAACTATCGGTATGGCTGTTGATGCAAACGTCATCATAAACGAGCGTATACGTGAGCTTTTACGTGAAGGCGTGGCGATAAGGACAGCCGTACAAAAGGGCTATGAGCACGCTATGAGTGCGATTATCGACTCAAATTTAACTACCATTATCACAGTTGCTGTGCTTTATGCTTATGGTACTGGCCCAGTTAAAGGCTTTGCGGTAACTATGGCTATAGGTATCATGGCTTCGATGCTAACGGCCATTTTAGGCACACATGGCATGTTTGATGCAGTCATGGATAAGATAGAAAAAAGCGGAAATACCAGACTTTGGTTTGGTTATAAAAGGAGCTAGAGATGCAAATTTTTACTAAGGCAAAAGTTTATGATTTTATGCGGTTTAGATTTGTGTCACTCGCATTTTCTATATTTTTATTTGTTGGCTCGATCTTTTTGCTTGCAACAAAGGGTTTAAACTACGGCATCGATTTTTCTGGTGGCACGCTTATCCAGCTAAAATACGACACCAAAGCGCCACTTGATAAAATTCGCGACGCTTTTGGCACAAATGAAGTGCTTAAAAATGCCTCTGTTACTGAGTTTGGAAGCGAAGATGAGGCTGTTATTAGATTTTCAGGATCAAGTTCAAATTTAACTGGTGACATTGGTACTGAGATAAAGCAAATTTTAAAAGATACTGGAAACTTTGAAGTAAGACGTGTTGATATCGTTGGTCCAAAGGTTGGTGACGAGCTTAGGCAAAAGGGCTTGATGGCTCTTGGAATTTCACTAATTGGTGTGCTTCTTTATATCACATTTAGATTTGAATGGCGATTTGCGCTAGCTGCGATCGCAACTGAAATTCACGATATAGTTATAACTGTTGGTGCTATTTCGCTATTTGATATCGATGTAAATTTAGACACTCTAGCGGCTGTATTAACGGTGCTTGGCTACTCGCTAAACGATACGATCATCATTTTTGACAGGATACGAGAAGGCATAAAAGAGAGTAAGAGAACTGATATCGAGGGCGTTATCAACGAGTCAGTCTCAGCCACACTTTCAAGAACTATCCTAACTTCAGCCACTACGATGATGACTGTTGTTGTGTTATTTTTATTCGGTGGAGATATGATACATGGATTTTCATTTATCCTTATCGTTGGTATCGTTATAGGAACGATCAGCTCGATCTACATCTCATCACCATTTCTTATCTGGTTTAAATTTAGCATTGAGCATTTTAGAGCTAGAGAGGCTGAGAAGCAAAGGATCAAAAAAGAGCGTGATAAAGAGCGTGCTATGTTTGAAAAAGGCGTTGTGTAAGGAGGGATAATGAACTGGGGAAAAGTTATCTACATATTTTTTGCGTTGATGAGTCTTACGACTACGGCGGAGTTTTTATATGATAAAAATGAGATCGCCCTTTTTGTGGCAGCTAGTATAAATTTGGTTTCAACTTTGCTTAAGATCGGTGTTAAAAATTTACTTTCAGCTGAGCTTTTTGCTAGCTCGTTGGTTGCTGATTTGCACCTTATACCAGCTTTTGTTATTTTGCAAGTCTCTGAAAATGCAACGCTTAGCTATTCGCTAGCTATTGGCGCAGTCATTGCAAATATATTTTCACTAGCCTTGGTATTAATAGAATCAAGCAAATCACAAGAAGAATTTTAGGAGAAAAAATGGCTGAGAAGAGAAAATATGAGCCTTTAAAGATAGAAAAAAAATGGCAAGAAATTTGGGATAAAAATGAAGAATTTGAACCAAAAGATGATCTGAGCTTGCCAAAAAAATATATCCTAAGTATGTTTCCATATCCAAGCGGACGCATACACATGGGGCATGTGAGAAACTACTCTATCGGCGATGCGCTGGCTAGATCATATAGAAAAAGCGGCTACAACGTGCTTCATCCTATCGGCTTTGATAGCTTTGGTATGCCAGCTGAAAACGCAGCCATAAAACATAAAATTCACCCTAAAATTTGGACTTACGAAAACATCGACTATATGAAAAAAGAGCTTGCAAGCCTTGGCTTTTCATTCTCTAAAAAGAGAATTTTAGCTACATCTGATCCGCTTTACACAAAGTGGGAGCAAAGCTTTTTTATAAAGATGTTTGAAAAAGGGCTTGTTTATAGAAAAAATGCCATCGTAAATTGGTGTGAATACGATCAAACCGTGCTTGCAAACGAGCAGGTTGAAGATGGAAAATGCTGGAGATGCGGTAATGATGTTGTGCAAAAAGAGCTTCCAGGATATTACTTCAACATCACAAAATACGCTAGCGAGCTACTTGATGATCTAAAGCTTCTTGAGGGCAAATGGCCAAATCAAGTCATCACAATGCAAGAAAACTGGATCGGCAGAAGCTACGGCTTGGAGTTTAAATTTAGCCTTGATGAGGCTTCAAAAGAGACTTTGGACGGTAAATTTGATGGTTTTGAGGTATTTACGACAAGGCCTGATACGATTTACGGCGTTAGCTATACAGCCCTTGCGCCAGAGCATCCTATCGTAAAAGTACTACTTGAAAATGCTAAATTTGATGAAAATAAAAAGGCAAAGATAAAAGCAATACTTAATCAAAGCCCAAGAGAGCGTCAAGCGAGCGAAAAAGATGGGGAATTTTTAGGAATTCACGTCATTCATCCACTCACAAATGAAAAGATCCCAGTTTGGGTTGCAAATTTCATCCTAGCTGACTACGGCAGTGGCGCTATCATGGCTGTACCAGCGCATGATCAAAGAGACTTCGAGTTTGCAACTAAATTTAATCTACCCATAAAACCAGTCGTAAAGCCACTTGAGGGCGAGAGTGACGGCTCTAAAGCTTACTCAGAATACGGCGTTTCTATAAATTCTGAGCTGATAAACGGACTTAGCTCAGAGGATGCCAAAAGCTTTATAATAGAGAAATTTGAAAAAGATGGCCTTGGCAAAAGGATCACAAATTACAAACTAAGAGACTGGGGAATCTCCCGCCAAAGATACTGGGGTGCGCCGATACCTGTCGTGCACTGCAAATGCTGCGGCGTAGTGCCTGAAAAAGAGGAAAATTTACCTATCGCACTGCCTGAAGATGTAAAGATCACAGGCGAGGGCAACCCACTTGATAAACATCCAACTTGGAAATTTACAAAGTGTCCAAAATGCGGCAAAGACGCGATCAGAGAGACTGATACGATGGATACATTCGTAGAGAGTAGCTGGTATTTTGCTAGATTTGCAAGTGATGAAAAGAGTTGGGAGCAAAAAGCACTTGATGAAAAGAGCGTGAATTATTGGATGAATGCAGATCAGTACATCGGCGGTATCGAGCATGCGATCTTGCACCTTTTATACGCTAGATTTTTCCAAAAGGTCTTAAGAGATCTTGGCTATCTAAGAGACGATGAGCCGTTTGAAAATTTACTAACTCAAGGCATGGTCTTAAAAGATGGCAAAAAGATGAGTAAAAGCAAGGGTAACGTCGTAGATCCTGATGATATCATAAATAGATATGGCGCTGATACGGCAAGGCTTTTTATCCTTTTTGCTGCTCCTCCTCAAAAAGAGTTAGAGTGGAACGATAGCGCGGTTGAGGGTGCATTTAGGTTTTTAAATAGGCTTTGGGAAAAGGCACAAACCATCAAAAAGATGGATAAAATCCCAGCTATAAATCACGAAAATTTAAGCAAAGATGAGAAATTTGCAAGGCTAAAAATTTATGAAGCGCTTAAAAAATCAACCGAGGTTTTTGGTGATACATTTGCTTTTAATACATTGATAGCTGCTTGTATGGAGGCGCTAAATGCACTAAACGCACAAGATAATGAAGACGTAAATGCTGAGGGATTTTTCATCATCTTAAATTTACTAGAACCTATCGTGCCACACATCGCAAACGAGCTTAGTGAAGAGCTATTTGGACGTAAGAATTTTACAAAGATTGAGATGAGAGAAGAGGTCTTTGTAAAAGATAGCATAAGTCTTGCTATAACGGTAAATGGCAAGAAGAGGGCTGAGTTTGAAGTGGCAGCGAGCGAGAGTGAGAGTGAAATTTTAAAACAAGCTAAGCAAAATGTAGCTAAATGGCTTGAAGGAAAAGAAATTTTAAAAGAGATTTATATAAAAGGCAAATTGGTAAATTTTGTCATCAAAGGATAAATTTTGAGGTATTTTTTAGCATTTTTTATAGCAATATTTATTTGCGGATGCGGCTACAAGCCAGTTTCAAAGATCACGCAAGATCTTGTCGGTGAGAGAATTTACGTCGATGTGATCATCAGCAAAGAAGAGCCAAAAAATAGCGTTTGGATAAAAGACGCCGTAAAAGAGGGCATGGTCGCAAGGCTAAACAAGAGCCTTTCAAGCAAAGAGAGCGCTGACACCTCAATAATCATCTCTGTAAAAGAGCTGACCTATGATGCGATCATCTACGATCAGTACGGCTACATCACATCTTACAAAGCCTTTTTACAACTAAATTACAAGACTAAATTTAAAGATGGAAGCGTAGTTGACGTCCCAGCTAGCGGAGAGTATGACTTTAGCGTTGCAAGACGTCAAAAAGATGTAAGATTTGCCGATAGTGTCATCAGTGATACTCAAAAATATGAAGCTATAAAAGAGGCATCAAAAGAGGCATTTGATGAGTACATCGCAAATTTAGCCGTAAAAGGATATAAAAATGGCAGCAGTAACCGTTAGTCAGATAGTCAAGGAAGCCTTAAGCGAGATCAAAGAACGCCATTTGATGCTAACGCCAGAAAATTACACCGAAGTTTATAATGAAATTTCCAAAAAATACGGCTTTACCACCGAAGAGAGCAAAAAGATAGAAAAATATATCTCAAGGCTTGGTGAAGAGTATAAAAGTCAAGCTCTAAGTCTTCATATAAAAACGGTTGATGAGTTTGTCGCTTTTATGACAGCTAGGCTATCTAGAGGCGGACAGCAAACAACTATCACTCAGCCAGCAGATGATAAAAAGCTAAAGTCCTTAAATGCCTTTGCAAGAAGAATTTTGCAAGCCATTTCTATGCTTCACAACAAGGACGCTAAAACTCTAGCCGAGCAGGGCATGCAGCTACTTGCTAGAAGGTATGATGAGAAAAATCTTGAAGAGATGTGCCTTAAATGGTTTGACTTTGTAAGTGCCTATGACACTGAGTTTTTGGAGTTTTTGAAGTATTACGGAGTTAGGGATTTTGAAGATCTAAAGACGATGAGC
>NZ_CALACG010000236.1 GCF_937890585.1 uncultured Campylobacter sp. | reverse complement strand
TGGATGAGATGGCTAAAGCTATAGTTGAAGATGTTAGGAAGAAGAAATTCTAAAAGGCTTATTGTAAAGATAACCAAAGACCACAATACAAAGCATAGCTCTCTAAACTATTAGAGAGCTATGTGAATTTAGGCTAGATAAAATTTACAAAGCAATATAATCAAATTTATAAATTTGCTTTATCCAAAAGGGAGACAAGGGGACTTGAATTACGAAGCCGTCCCCTTATCTCCCTTTAGATCCCACAATCCCCTCGCACGTTCAAGGTGCATGCGATAGCACTATCGTGCCGCATGCGTTTCAAAAGCTCTAATAAATTTTAGATATACTCGCTCATGAAATTTTAAAATTTGCCTGACCTCTTTTAGTGCACTTGCCTATACGCTTTACGAGCTTATGTAAATTTCTGCCATTGTGTTAAATTTAAACAAATTTTAATATATAAATGCCGATAATTAGGGCATTAAATCACCTTAAAGGATAGACATGAAAAAGATCTTTGCTCTTTTACTCACGGCTTTTGTTGCTCTTTGTGCAAACGAGCTAAAATTTGGTACAGCGGCAAACTACCCGCCATTTGAATACATCGATGAAAACAACAAAATAACAGGCTTTGACATCGATTTGATAGATGAAATTTCAAAGCGTGCTGGTTTTTCATACAAGATCATAAATATGAGCTTTGATGGTCTCATCCCAGCGCTTAAAGCTGGCAAGATAAATGGCATTATAAGTGCGATGAGTGCGACTCCTGATAGACTAAAGTCGATTGATTTTACAAAGCCATACTACCTAACTGAAAACATCTACCTAAAGAAAAAAGGCAACGACACTTTAAAAGCTAAAGAGGAGCTAGCTGGCAAAAAAGTAGGCGTGCAACAAGGCACCATCCAAGAGCTAGCTGCAAATGCGATAAATGGCGCAAAAGTAGTGCCTTCAGAAGATACTGTGCCACTCATCATGGGGCTAAAAGTTGGCAAATTTGACGCGGTTATCCTTGATAGCTCGATCGGCTATGGCTTTATCAAGAAAAACCCTGAAGTAGAGGCATTTTTCAAAGAGGTCGATGGTAGCGAGGGCTTTTCAGTCGCTTTTGATAAAAATAAAGAGAGCGAGCTTATCGCTAAGATAAATCAAATTTTAGATGAGATGAAAAAAGACGGCAGCTACGACGCATTGCTTAAAAAATACGAATTAAAATAACACCTCCCAACTAGCCTGCAAATTTAGCAGGCTAGCTTTATCTTGCATTTTAAAATTTATACTAAAATCCGCTTTTACATAGAAATTTAAAGGACGGATTATGAGAAAAATTCTGCTACTTTTATGCCTAGCGCTTAGCCTCTTTGCCTTGCAAAATGACAAAGATATGCTAAGTGGTGAGCTTGAAAACGGGCTTAAATACTATATAAAAGAGAATAAATTTCCACAAAAAACGGCCATCTTTTACCTAGTTGTAAACTCAGGCTCGACTGATGAGAGAGAGGGCGAGCAGGGGCTTGCGCACTTTTTGGAGCACATGGCGTTTAATGGCAGCCGCGACTTTAGCAAAAATGAGCTAATAAAGCAGCTTGAGAGCCTTGGGGTCAAATTTGGCGCTGATCTAAACGCGCAAACAAGCTACGATCAGACGAGCTACACGCTAAGCATAAATGTAAATGAGAAAAATTTAAAGGATGTTTTTAAGGTCTTTTCAAACTGGATCGATGGCGTAAAGATCGATGCAGGCGAGCTTGATAAGGAGCGTGGCGTCATAATGGAGGAGGAGCGCCAGCGAAACACGCCAGCTTATAGGCTCTATCTTGCCCAAAGCAAGGACATCTTTGCAGGTAGCATCTATCAAAAAAGAGTGCCTATAGGCGACATGAACGTGATAAAAAGCGTGGATGCTAAGCACATGCAAGAGTTTTACGAGAGGCTTTATCAGCCAAGATTTATGAGCTTTGTGGCAGTTGGCGACTTTGATAAAAACGAGATAAAAACTCTGATAGAAAAAAGCTTTAGCGCAGCAAAAAATAGCAACTCTTATGCTCATCCAGACAAAAGCATCGCTTTTAAAGATGGGCTAAACGTCTTTAACTACGACGCAAACGAGACGGCGGCTCAGTTTGTAAGACTTAGCTTTTTTGATAAATTTAAGCCAGTCTTGGATGAGGCTGATGTGAAGAGAAATTTAAAAGACGCGCTAATAGCTAGCCTTATAAATATGCTTTATGAGCAAAAAAATGCAAATAATTCATCAAATTTAAGCGTTGATTTTATGGCGCAAACACTTCAAGCAAAGCAAAAAATTTATAGTTTTGAGGCAAATGCGATCGGAGATGATTTTAACGCTAGCCTTAAAGATATGTTAAGCGTTTTAAAGGGCATTGAGAAATTTGGCTTTAATAAAGGCGATTTTAGCGATGTGAAAAAGGCGTTTGTGGCAAACGTAGAGGCTAAATTTAAACGCTCAAAAACTAAAAAATCAAGCGTTTATGCAGGTGAAATTTTAAACATGATCGAAAATGGCGGCTTTGTGCTAAGCGATGAAGATAGCAAAAACCTTAGCCTAAAGCTCTTAAACGAGATCACGCTTGAAGAGGTAAATGCTAGATTTAGGCAAATTTTAGCCATACCTGATGAGCGCGTGAGGGTCTTTAGTAAAGATGGCTTTAAGCTTAGCAAAGATGCCTTTTTAAAGCTAAAAGATGAGGCAAAACCTTACGATACAAATTTAGCTAACCAGAGCCTAAATAAGAGCCTTGGCAATGAAAATTTAGAGCCAAAAGATATCCTTTCTAGCGAATTTGACCAAAAGCATGGCATCTACACTTATAAGCTGCCAAATGGCTCGCAAGTCATCTTTAAGCCACTAGCTACCAAAAAAGATAGCATCTTGTTTGCAGCCATTAGCAAGGGTGGCACTTCAGATCTAGCTGATCCTAAGCTTGGCGGCTTTGCAGTTGCGCTCACAAATGAAAGTGGTGTTGGCAAATTTAACAACTACGAGCTTTCAAAGGTGCTAAACGACAAGATAGTAAGCTATGAAAAGAGCATAGAGGCGCTTACACAGGGCATTTACGGCTCTTCAAGCAGTGGCGATCTTGGCTCGCTGCTAGCTGTTATAAATTTAGAGTTTAGCTCCCCAAGAGCCGATGCAAACGTGCTTGAGAGGATAAAACAAAGAACAAAAGATGAGCTAGTTAAAGAGCAAAATTTGCCTGAATATAAATTTAGCACCGAATTTAGCAAGTTTTTTTACGAAAACAATAAGCGTGTAGCGCCCATCGAGATGGCGCAGATCGACGCGCTAAAGCTAAATGAGCTAAAAAAGGTCATCAAAGATAAATTTACAAACGCAGCCTCATACACCTTCGTAATCATCGGTGACACTGACGAGGAGAGGCTTTTGCCACTTGTTAAAAAGTATATCGCCACCTTGCCTAAGCTTGGCGAGGCTGAAAATTTTAAAGATGACGGCGTGCGAAGTATCAAGGGGCAGCACACCTTTAAAAGGGAGTATCAAAGCACAAAAAGAAGCGATGTGAGCGTGGATATAATAAATTTAGATACAAAATACAGCTTCAAAGAGGTGATCAAGCTAAGAGCGCTAAGCTCAGTCTTAAAAACGGCGCTTCGAGAAAAGATCAGAGAAGACAAAGGTCAAACATACGGCTTTAGTCTAAATGCCAAGCTCGCTCGCTATCCGTATGAGTACTCAAAGGCGGTGATAGGCTTTACTTGCGACCCTGCAAACACGGACAAGATCATCGCCGAGATAAAGGAGATAATAGCTAGCATTAAGCGTGATGGCGCACTCTTGCCAAAACATTTGGAGGATTTTAAGGCGCAGAGTGAAATTTCTATAAAAAAAGATTACGAAAAGCCTGAGTTTTGGCAAAATCTCATCATCTCAAATAAAATTTTTAACACGCCACTTTACACGGCTGATGAGTATATAGATGCGGTCAAAGCGCTCACAGATGACGACATCAAAGAGGCTGCTAGGCTATATCTTGATGAGAAAAATATGGTGATAAGTATAAATAATCCAAAGTAGAAATTTTTTGGGCTAGGCTGGCTGGTTCTTTAAATTTAACCATGAATATAAATTTATAGAGCGAAGCTGGCTCTTTAAAATTTAAGATTGAGCAGAAAATTTAGTAGCAAAGCCAGCCCCAAAATTTAAACCCTAAAGCTAAGCCAGTATATCCTTTGGCTTTAGCTTGTTTAGCTTTTGCACTAGATCATCAAAGCTTGCGCCATTTTCGACCTCGCGCCTGATAAATTCCTCAAAAAACTCACGTTTTATATCCTTATCCGTGTAGGTCACACTCTTTTTGGTAACTTGCATAGGCTTAAATTTCTCTTCTTCTATATCTTCGTCGCCATCTTCTTTAACTGGCGTAAGGGCGATATTTTGCAGCACATCAGCGATATTTTCGCCCTTTTCATAACTTGTTTTTAGAAATTTCAAAAACTCATCTTTGCTATTTTTATCAGCGTAGCTTACACGCTGCGCCATCGCTTGACCTAAGATTTCTATGCGTTTTTTAGCCGATGTTTGCTCGTAGTGTAAAGCCCCGTCTTTAAAAGAAATTTTCACATTTGCATGCTCGCCAAGTATCCTTTCGGCGGTAAATTCCAGCCATTTGTCTTTAAATTTATCTATGCTTAGATCAGAGTCTAGTAAATTTGTAGCTTCGCGGTTTAGATAAAGTGTGCCATTGGCGTGGTTGATTAGAATTTTCAGGTTGTCGGTGGCAATAGCATATATATTGTAAGTTTTGTTAAACTCATCTACGCTAAAGCCGTTTTTCTCGCTGGTTAGAATGGAGCTTGCTCGCCAAAGCTTCGTGCTATCAACGAAATTTTTAAGGCTAGCAACTTCATCTTTACCCATAGAGCTATCAAGCCCGTTCATCTTGCCCCAAATAGAAATTTTATCATTTGACGAGTAGCCAGAGAGCGATAGATGCTTGATGTCTAGGGTTTGAGGAGAAATTTTTACTTTGCCTAAATTTGCGATAGCCGTTGGCTGCTTATTAAAAGCATCTTGATAGTTAAAGCTTTGATTAAATCCATTTAGCGCGTTTATCATGTCAAATCCTTTAACACTATATCGGCAAATGGATTTAAATTTTAAGTTGGATTATTTTTTATTGCGGTATTTTTCGAAAATGGCGATCATCTGGTGCGAGTCTTGCGCGACTTTGAGCTTGTTTGGGTTTTTGCTAAGCAGCTCTTCTCTTAGGGCGTCGATAAATTCCTTGTCCTTTTTGCAGGCTTCAAGGCTCACACGCCCTCTAAGTATAGCCATAAACATAACATCGGCAGTCGCGTTTATCATCTCAAGCATTTTTTCTTCGCTCATTTTTCTAAATTTTGCCCCTTTTAAAGCAAATATTATTCCTTTGCGTCCACGAAATTTATTATTTTCACCTCTTGGCTCTCTTTGCAAGCCTCCAGTGCAGCTGCGTTTTTCACCATGTGAGCGCTCTTCATATGCTCTTTTTGGCTCTCTAAATTTTCCCAGCTCTCCATAAAGCAGTATTCGCTTTTAGTGCCTGCAACTACGCCACACTCGTAGCTTATGCAGCCTTTGTCTTTTCTTGAAGCTGGCACGATCTCTTTTAAAATTTCTTCAAATTTCGCCTCACATCCAGCTTTTAACTTTACATTTACATAAAATCCTACCATTTCCCTATCCTTTAATATTTTTTGGCTAAAATAACGCAATTTAGACGCAAGTTTGCGTATTACATTACAAGGCCTTTTCATGACAAGATGATACAAAATACTAAATTTATAACTCATAAAACCAACCAAAAACAGTAAATTTAACCAAATTCGGAGAAAAAATGAAAAGACGAGACTTTTTAAAGCTTGGTGCCTTAAGTGCAGCAAGCCTTCAGGCAAAAGAGCTTGACGGAGCAGCTCAGGCGCTTTTTGACAAGCAAAGCGGACTAAGTGCAAACAAATTTGGCCCATTTTATGTAAAAACTATCGCAGGGCGCGTTGTAGAGACTGAGCCATTTGAGGGCGATGCGTGCCCAAATGAGCTAAACAACGCACTTCTTGATCATATCCAAAACGAAAGCCGTGTAAAATATCCATTTGTTAGAAAGAGCTTTTTGGCTGACCCAAACAACCCAAAGCCAGAGCTTCGTGGCAAAGAGGAGTTTGTGCGCGTTAGCTGGGACGAAGCTATAAAACTAAGTGCGAAAATTTTAAAAGAAAATTTTGATAAATACGGCGCTGAAGCGATCTACGGACAGGTTTATCAGTGGGGTAGCCTTGGCAAAGTTGGTCACAGCCAAAAGACCGCAAAGAGGCTACTTAACGTGCTTGGCGGATACGTAAATGAGCTTGGTGGCTACTCATACGGCGCAGCGACTGTCATCATGCCTCACATCACAGGCTCGATCGACCCAACACTAGCGCCAACAAAGTGGGAGGCTATCTTAAAAAATGCCAAAACGATCGTATTTTGGGGCACAAACCCAGTCGTTTCAAACAAGATCGCCATTGGCGTGCCGCTTCACAACTCATATAAATACTACGATGAGATCAGAAAAAAAGGCGAGAGCGGCGAGATGAAAATTTATAGCGTCGATGTTTATCACAACGAAAGCGCAAAATATTTTGGCGCAAAGTACCTTGAAGTTGTGCCTTGCACCGATACGGCGATGATGATAGGTATGTGTAACTACCTTTTTGAAAAGGGGCTTTACAGCAAAGAATTTATAGAAAAATACACCGTTGGCTTTGATAAATTTAAAGAGTATATGCTTGGCACAAAAGACGGGGTCAATAAAAACCTAGCTTGGGCAAGCAAAATTTGTGGCGTGAGCGAGCAAGAACTGGCAAAATTTAGCGAGGATCTAGCCAAAAACGACTCAGTCATAGTTAGCGGCTACGCCATACAAAGGCAAGATCACGGTGAGATGGCCTACTGGGCGCTTGTGACGCTAAATGCGATGCTTGGACACATCGGCAAAGAGGGTTGTGGCTTTGTTACAAATGACGGCATGCACAAAAACGCCGATGAGAGCTTCATAGCGCCCAAACTAGCGGCTTTTGAGACAAAAGTGCCTCAAAAATTTATAGATAGCGGACTAGTGCCAAAGACTAAGGGATATGAGCTGCCAAACTCAAGGCTCATAGACGCACTTTTAAGCCCTGGCAAAGAGATAACTAGAAATGGCAAGAGCTACAAGCTACCAAAGATCAGAGTGATGTTTAACGCCAACGGCTCGACATTTACAAGGCACCCAGAGACAAATAGAGCGATAAAAGCTATGCAAAAAGTTAGCGCGATCATCACTTGCGAGCCATTTTGGACGAGCACGGCAAAACTAAGCGACATCGTCCTGCCAGCTGCGCTTGAATGCGAGCGAACGGACATCGAGTTGGCAAACTCAACTAGCGAGTATCTCTTTGCCATTAAGCCGCTTGTTGCGCCATTTGGCGAGAGCAAGAGCGACTTCGAGATCGCAAGGCTCATAGCAAAAGAGTGGGGAAGGGAAGAGGCATTTAGTGAGGGCAAAAGCGAGCTAGAGTGGGTCAAGGAAATTTACGAAGATGCCGTTAAAAAGGCTGCTGGGCTTGGATATGAGAGCATGCCAAGCTTTGATGAGTTTTGGCAGAAGGGCTATTTTAGATTTGACAAGGTCGATGAGAAAAAACGCTACTTTACAAACTACAAGAAATTCCGTGACGACCCAGTTGCAAATCCACTAAAAACGCCATCTGGCAAGATAGAAATTTACTCTGAAACGGTCGCTGGCTTTGGCTACGACGACTGCCCACCGCATGCGACTTGGCTTGAGCCATTTGAGTGGCTGGGTGCGAAAAACAAAAAGTATCCTATCGCTATCAGTGGTGCTCACTCTAAATTTAGGCTTCACTCACAGCTAAATAACTCTGTGCTTCGCCATTTTAACGAGATCGCAGAGCGTGAGCCAGTGCTCATAAACCCAAAAACAGCCGAGGCTAGAGGGATAAAAATGGGCGATGTGGTGAAAATTTACAACGACAGGGGCGAAATTTTGTGCGGTGCATTTGTGACCGAGGACGTGCCACAAAACGTCGTCATCGTGAGCGAGGGAGCTTGGTACGACCCAGATGTGCCAGGCGAGAAGAGCCTTTGCTTGCACGGAAATTTAAACGTGCTCACAAAAGACGTGCCATCAAGCAAGATGAGCCAGAGCAATACCGCCCACACGAGCCTTGTCGAGGTTGAGAAATTTAAGGGCACGCCAAAGCGTGTCAGGGCATTTGACGCACCAAAGATCGGCGCAAGAAAGGCCTAAAAGTAACACTTTGAAAATTTAAAGTGCTAAAAGCTATCCTTTTTTAAATAATTAGAGTTAAAATCTAAGAAAAAAGAAAGGATAGCTCATGAAAATCACCGAAATAGACACCCCAGCGCTACTCATAGACAGGGAGATAGTGCTAAAAAACTTAGAAAAAATGCAAAAATACGCTGATAAATTTAATGTAAGCTTAAGACCACATACCAAAACGCACAAGATGCCATACTTTGCAAAACTGCAAGTAGAGTGCGGCGCAAATGGCATCACAGTGGCAAAGGTGGGCGAGGCTGAAGTGATGGCAAAAGAGGGGTTAAGCGACATTTTTATCGCAAATGAGATCGTCACAAGGCAGAAATTTGCTCGTATCATAGCTATGCAAAAAGCTGGCGTTAAAGTGAGCTTTGGCGTCGATAGTGTGGGCGTTTTAAGGCTAATTGATGAGGTATTTGGCGAGGCCGGCGAGATAGCTAGGCTGCTTGTTGAGATAGAAGTTGGCGAAAACCGCTCAGGTGTCATAGAAGAGGGCGATTTTAGAGCTTTGATGAGCGCTTTTGGGGAGTGTAAAAACGTGGAATTTTGCGGTGTTTTCTCGCATGATGGCCACTCATACAAGGCAAAAGATAAGCGCGAGTGCGAGCAAATTTTTAAAGTGGCAACCGAGAGAACGCTAAAATTTGCTGATATCGCGCGAGAGTTTGGATATGAAAATTTTACCGTTAGCATCGGCTCGACGCCGTCGCTGATAAATGATTTTGAGATACCAAAAGGCGTTACAGAGCTTCGCCCTGGCACATATATATTTATGGATGCGTCGCAGGCAAATGCTTATGGCAGCTTTGATATGAACGCTGCTAGCGTGCTTAGTGTCGTGATCTCAAGGCCGACTGCGACCCGCACGATCCTTGATGCTGGAGCAAAGGCGCTAACTAAAGAGAGGCGCAGTGAGGGCTTTTGCACGACGCCTGGCATGGGGCTCATCGCAGAGCATGAAGTGTGGATAGATAACCTGTTTGACGAGCATGCGATCATCTTAAATGAGAAATTTGCTAACAGCGTGCGTGTGGGCGATCTCGTGCGGATCTATCCAAATCACATCTGTCCGGTGGTAAATTTATATGACTATGCCTATCTTGTAAGCGGCGATGAGGTCTGCGAGAAAGTGCCAGTTTTGGCCCGCGGAAGGATAGAGTAGG
This sequence comes from uncultured Campylobacter sp., assembly GCF_937890585.1. GTDB lineage: Bacteria > Campylobacterota > Campylobacteria > Campylobacterales > Campylobacteraceae > Campylobacter_A. Next base: position 145 of record NZ_CALACG010000236.1, on the reverse strand, counting down.
GACTTAAAAGTAAATTTGTAAAATTTTTTTGCAAATTTAATGTCTTTGAGCAAATTTTAAAATCTCATTCACCCCTAAGAGTTGACTACTAAAATTTGGCTTCGCTTGTAGCTTAGCTCAAATTTTAGAGCCGAAATTATTCGTT
>NZ_CALACG010000235.1 GCF_937890585.1 uncultured Campylobacter sp. | reverse complement strand
TCTCAAAGATACGTAGAATTAGCCATTTTATAATATTGTATCTATTTTTATTAGTATATATTGCGTGATAATATTATTTTTATCTTTATCAAAATAATAAATTTATAAGCAGTTGCTACAAACACGATAAAATGGTCCTTTACTAAATGATTTTAGCTATCAAATCTCACTATACAACCTAAAATAAATTCTTATGTTTTTTTTAAGTAAATTTTATGTAAAGTTTCATTATTAATTTTTTAATTAATCTACTTATTTTAAAAAATATTAAGAAATTAACTGGCGGTGCGTCTTAACGCTAATAAACTTATTAAAATAGGAAGTTATCAATGAGTGAAAAATTTACCAGAAGAGAATTTCTACAAAGTGCCTGTATCAGCGTAGGTGCGCTAGCTACAACAGCTGGTGCGACCAATGTTTTTGCTGGCGAGTTGCCAAAGGGCAATGAAAAAGGCTTGCCATCTGTTGATGTGCTAATAATCGGCTCTGGCGGTGCAGGACTTCGTGCAGCAACAGCCGTTCGCAAGCAATATCCAAACTCAACCGTCGTTGTCGCTACAAAGATGATGCCATCACGTAACGCGACTTGTATGGCAGAGGGCGGTATAAACGGCGTTACCGACTTTAGTAACGGCGACAGCTTCAAGCTTCACGCCTATGACACCGTAAAAGGTGCAGCTTATCTTGCTGATCAAGATGCGGTTGTGAAATTTTGCGAGGCAGCAGGCGCAGTTATCCACGAACTAGACTACAACGGTATGCTCTTTTCTCGTAAAGATAATGGCGACGTGGCATTTCGTTTCATGGGTGGCGCTAGTAAAAAACGCTGTAACTACGCAGCCGATAAAACTGGCCACGTTTTGATGCACGCCTGTCTTGACGACGCTATCACAGCTGGAGTTAAATTTCTAATGGATCACGAGCTACTTGAGATCGGTCTTGAGGACGGTAAAGTAGAGGGCATCGTTCTTCGCAACATCCAAGATGGTCAAATTTACCCAGTTCTTTGCAAATCTCTAGTCATCGCAACTGGCGGATACACTAGAATTTTCTATAACCGCACATCAGTTCCATTTATAGCAACAGGCGATGGCATAGCTGCTGCGCTTAAAGTAGGTCTTGGTTTTGAAGACCCTGAGATGCTTCAGTTTCACCCAACTGGCGTTCAAAATGGCGGCACGCTAATCACAGAAGCTGCTCGTGGCGAGGGCGGATACTTGTTAAACAACAAAGGCGAGCGCTTTATGAAAAACTATCACGAAAAGATGGAGCTAGCTCCACGTGACGTCGTCGCTCGTGCGATCGAGACAGAAATTCGCGAGGGTAGAGGCTTTGGCGAGGGTATGAGCGCTTATGTACTTTGCGATGTTCGTCACCTTGGCAAAGATACTATCATGAAAAAGCTTCCAAAAATTCGCCACACAGCTATGCTTTTTCAAGACATCGACCTTATCGAACAACCAGTGCCTATCCGCCCAACAGCTCACTACTCAATGGGTGGTATAGAGGTAGCTAAATTTGATGATATGAGCACAAAAATCCCTGGAATTTATGTAGGTGGCGAGGCCTCATGCGTATCTATCCACGGTGCAAACCGCCTTGGTGGTAACAGCCTAACTGACGCAGTTGTAACTGGCGATCTAGCTGGCAAAGGTGCTGGTGCTTATGCTCAAAATGCAAAATTTGCAAGCGGTAAGAAAACTTCTGAGCTAGCAAAAATGTGGCAAGATAAATTTAAATCTATCGCAACAGGCGAGGGCGGCGTAAATGATATGTATGCACTTCGTGAAGAGCTTGGTAAAAACAACTGGGATCTAATGGGTATCTTTAGAACTGGTGCTAAACTTGATCAACTCTCTAAAAACCTAGAAGCTATCCAAGCAAAATATGACACCCTTAAAGTGCCAAATCAAAACCCAGTTATGAACACAGCATTTACTGACTATGTCGAGCTTGGCAACCTTATACTTCTTTCTCGTGCAGCATGTCTTGCAGCGCAAAATCGTCTTGAGAGCCGTGGCGCTCACACAAGAGAGGACTATCCAAAAAGAGATGATGTAAATTTCTTAAAACACAGCATAGTCACACTAAAAGACGACAAGCTTGAACTTAGCTACAAAGACGTTGTGACAGGCATATTTTCACTTGACGGCAAGAAGCCAGAGTAAGGAGCTAGGATGAAAATTATTATCGACCGTTTTGACGGAACTAAAAAATATGAATCAACTTATGAGCTAACAAATGAAGAGATCAAAGGCAAAACTCTTTTAACAGTGCTTTTTGACATCAAACAAAAAAAGGATGCGACGTTAAATTTCACAGCATCTTGCCGCTCAGCGATATGCGGTGCGTGCGCTGTTAGAGTAAATGGTCACTCATATCTAGCTTGCGATACAAAGATGAACGAGCTTTTGGCTGAGTTTGGCAATCCAGATACTATTAGAATTTCACCACTTGGAAATTTCAAGGTTATCTCAGACCTTATGGTGGATTGGGAGCCAAGTATCGAAAATTTACGCAAGATCAAACCAAGCATCACTGCTAAGTCAGAATTTAGCGCTGCAAAAGGCTGTAAGCAAAGTCAAAAAGAGTACGACAAAGTCGCACTTGAATGGGACTGCATACTTTGCGGTGCATGCGCTAGCGAGTGTAATAAACTTGAAGCAGACGCGAGTGATTATATGCAGCCATTTGTATTTGTTCATGCTTACAGAGCCGCTTTTGACTCACGTAGCAAAGATCCTATGCCACACCTAAAACCAGCTATCGATAATGGCCTTTGGATGTGCGTAAAATGCCAAGAGTGTGCTGATCGCTGTCCAAAAGGCATAAGCGCATGCGCTGACATAACTGATCTTCGCATCATGGCTATACAAAAAGGCTTTAATGAGGGCATGGGACCAGATCACGCTGAGGCGTTCTTAACTGATCTAGTTGATGGCTCAGGCAGGCTAAATGAGGTTAGACTTGCACTTCGTTCAGAAGGCGTTATCAAAAATATGGGCAAACTAGACATCGCTGCAAATTTAATGCTTGCTGGCAAGATGAATCCGCTTCATGTATTTGGCGAAGAAGACATAGAAGGTCATGACGATCTAGTAAAAATGATAAATGCGGCTCGCAAAGCTGCTAGTAAGGAGTAATTATGCAAAATGAATTCGCTTTTTTCCCAGGATGCGTACTCACTCAAGCAGCTAAAGAGGCTAAGATGTCGCTTGAGGCCATCGCTCCAGTGCTTGGCTGGAAGCTTCACGAGATAAAGGGCTGGAGCTGCTGTGGTGCTCAACAAGCACAAGACGTAGATCCTATGGCTGCACTTGTAGCAAATGCTAGAAATATAGCGCTTGCAGAGCAGATGAATATGCCGATGCTTACGACATGCTCAACTTGTATGCTAACTCTAACAAGAGCTAAAAGCACACTTGACAAGGGCGCAAAAGATCGTATCAATACATTTTTAGCTGAAGGCAATATGAAATATAATGGTACATCTGAGGTAACAAGCCTTCTATGGGAGCTTTACCAAAATGTCGATACGCTAAAAGCAAAGGTTGTTAAGCCACTTAGCGGTCTAAAAGTAGCTCTATTTTACGGCTGCCACAGCTTAAGACCTGAAAAAGATCTACACAACAGAGAAAGCTCAGTAAATCCAAAGAGCTTTGAAACTGTTGTAAGCGTACTTGGTGCTACTATCGTGCCATTTGAGAAAAGACTTGACTGCTGCGGCTTCCACGCTAGCTATCCAGCTGGGAAATCAGTAAGAAAAATGTCAAGCCAGATCGTAAATAACGCTGATCAAAATGGCGCAGACGTAGTTGTCACTCCGTGCCCACTTTGTCAAATGCAACTTGACATCTATCAAGAGAGATATCAAGATGAGAACCACTCAGATGTTAGAAAACCTATCATCCACCTATCTCAGCTTGTAGGTCTTGCACTTGGTCTATCTGTCGAAGACTTAGGTCTTGATCTAAACATCATCGACGCTAGCAAGATAGCGTAAATTTGTGTGGGCTTTGGCTCACACAATCAAATTTCCAAAATATATAAAATTTAAATTTATAAAAGTAGAGTAAAGCCCAAAATTT
>NZ_CALACG010000234.1 GCF_937890585.1 uncultured Campylobacter sp. | reverse complement strand
GGCTTAAATTTCTTTTTAAATGCTTAGCAAGACTAAGCGCTTAAAAAGAAATTTTGCGCTTAGCGTTAGTCTTTCGACGACTTAAGTTGAGTGAAGCGACGCATTTCGCACATATCTGATTTCATTTTCTATCCTTTCTTTGTAAAATTAATTTCGGGATTTTATGCAAAAAAAGTTTAAAAAAAAATAAATTTTAGAAATTTATCTTAGACTTTTTATGACACCTCTTGCATTTTTTGAGTTTTTGGCTGCTTTTTCCTCTAAAATATTTTTTAAACATTCCAAAAAATTTGGCAAACAGCAAATATCAACCGAGTAAAAAACATTAAGTCCGGACTTCTCGCTTTTTAAAATTCCTCCATTTTTTAATACCCCAAGATGCTTTGAAACCGTTGCTTGTTCTTTATTTAAAAGCTCGCAAATTTCACCTACGCTCATCTTTTTATCACCTAAAACCTCAACTATTCCGATCCTAATAGGATGAGCCAAAACTCTCATAAATTCGCTTTTTAGCGCAAGAATATCAACATATTGCATTTTTATACCTTTTTTATGATTTTAACTTAAAAGAACTAAATTTACACTTGACTATATTCCTATATTAGTATATAATCATATAAAAAATTTAAAGGTAAAAAAATGCTCGATCTTTTTAATCAACACAATATATTTGAGTTTATTAAATTTTTCATACTTTATTTTACAGAGATTTCACTACTATTTTTTTGTGTCTCTTTTTTGGTATTTATCGTATCTGAAAAATTTAGTCAAAAACTCAAAAAACACCTTATAAGCACAAAAATTTCAAGCTTTATCAAGGCGTTTTTGGTTGGCGCTATTACGCCGTTTTGTTCGTGCTCTACTATACCGCTTTTAAATGGGTTTTTAAAAAGCGGCGTATCACTTGGCGTTAGTAGCGTATTTTTGTTAAGCTCTCCGCTTGTTAATCTTGTAATTTTAACGCTTCTTTTTATGAGTTTTGGGTTTAAATTTAGCATTATTTATTTTACGGTCATTTTTATCTCATCGCTTGCTTTTGGTCTTTTGTTATCAAAAGCAGATCAAAATCTATTTTTAAAAGATGATTTTTTAAAACCAAAATTTAGCCCAAACAATCCAACTAAAGGCTTTGTTTTTACACCCGTTAATCAGACGCAAGCTTGCTCTTGCAAGGATATAAAAAATAGTAAAAATATTTACAAAATGGCGCTTTTAAACTCGGTAAAAGAGTATAAAAAACTATTTTATTACATACTGCTTGCGATGTTTATCGGCGCCGCTATACACGGATTTGTTCCGCAAAAGCTTATCTCAAACTATCTTGGTTCTAGCGACATCGCCTCGATACTTATTTCGGCATTGTTTGGAATTTTGCTCTATGTTAGAGTAGAAGCGCTAGTGCCAATTGGCTTAGCGCTTCTTACCTCGGGTGCTAGTGCGGCCGCATTTGGAGCGTTTGTAATAACGGCGGCAGGGGTTAGCCTGCCGGAAATAATACTTCTTAATAGGTTTTTTAAGCCAAAATTTATGGCAATTTTTATCGCTTTTATCTTATGTGTGGCATTAGCATTTGCAATGTTTTTAAAATCATTTTTTTGAAATTTTATAGAGATAGTTGCCTAAAACTTGGAAAATTTGAACCATAATGATAAGAATAACCACGGTGTAGAGCATGATATCTGGGCGAAATCTCTGATATCCGTAGTTTATAGCGACTGATCCTAGTCCGCCACCGCCAACTGCACCAGCCATCGCTGAAAAGCCGATATTTACGATAAGCGTTAGCGTAAATGCCGAGATGATGCCAGGAAGTGCCTCTACAAACATCACGCGGAAAATGATCTGAAATTTCGAGCTACCAAAGCTTTGAGCAGCTTCGATGATGCCTTTATCAACCTCTTTTAAGGCATTTTCAATGAGCCTTGCCACAAACGGAGCCGCTCCGATAGTTAGCGGAACGATCGCAGCTGTGGTGCCAATGCTCGTGCCTACGATCATTTTTGTGACAGGAAAGAGCACGATGATGAGGATGATAAACGGAAAGCTTCTAAGCACGTTTATAATGATATCAAGGACAAAATAAAGCTGCTTGTTTGGCTTTAGGCCATTTTTGTCTGAAAGGATGAGCAAAACCGCAGGTATAAGGCCTATGGCAAAGGCGAGCAGGGTGGAGACGATGCTCATATATAGCGTTTCGCCGATAGCTGGCAAAAGTATCCTAGAAAATACATCTGGAAATTTAGAAAAGTCAATACCAAACATCAAGCAACCTCCCACAAAACGCCACTTTGCTTGATATAGTTAAGCACGTTTTCTTTATCTTTTTCATCTATGTTTATGACAAGTGAGCCAAGGACGTTGTCGTTTAGCTTTTCAAGCTTACCCCAGACTATGTTAAAGTCGATATTTAGGCTTCTTGCCATGTGTGTGATCACGCTGTTTTGAGCCACTTCTTTTGGGAAAAATAGCCTGATATTTGTGCCAGTGCTTGGCAGAATTTCCACCTCGCCTAAAAATTCTTTCATCTTCTCATCTGGCTTTAAAAATAGCTCTTCAATGCTTCCAGAGCCTATGATCTTGCCGCCTTCTAGCAGTATCGCGCGTTTTGCGATCGATTTTACCACCTCCATCTCGTGCGTGACGATGACGACGCTGATGTCTAGCTCTTTGTTTATCTTCTCAAGTAGCTCTAAAATTTGATTTGTCGTGTTTGGATCAAGTGCAGAAGTCGCCTCGTCGCTTAGTAAAATTTTAGGATTTAAAGCAAGCGCTCTAGCGATGGCAACACGCTGTTTTTGACCGCCGCTTAGCTCGCTTGGATAGCTTTTTGCCTTGCTTTCAAGACCGACTAAATTTAAAAGCTCTCTCACTCTTTTCTCGGTTTCATCGTTTTTGTAGCCCCAAAATTTAAGCGGAGTAGCGACGTTTTCAAAGACATTTTTTCTAGCCATCAAGGCAAAATGCTGAAATATCATACCAACATCTCGCCTTAAATGTCTTTGCTGCGTCTCGTCTAAATTTTTTATCTCTTGATCAAAGACTTCTAAGCTGCCACCTTGATAGCTCTCTAACCCATTTATGCACCTTAAAAGCGTTGATTTACCAGCGCCACTATGTCCCACGATAGCAAAAATTTCGCCCTTTGCAACCTCTAAATTTACATCATAAAGGATCTGCGTGCCGCCATAAAATTTGGTTAAATTTTCTATTTTTATCACTAAATTTTCCTTATTTTTAACTGCCTAAATTTATAAAATTTCTCGCCTTAGCTCATCAGCGCTCTTTGGCGAAAGAAGTGCTGGAGCGATGTCAAATACGCTAAATGCGCCACTCTCACCACTTTGCGCCAAGCGATATGCTGCTCTAGCGTAGGCTACTAGCACGCTTGCTGTAAATTCTGGATTTGAGTCAAGTTTTAGCGAAAACTCGATCAAGTGTTTGTTCTCGCCGTGTTCTCCGCTCACTCCGCTTCGCAGCACAAATCCCCCATGTGGGATACCGCCGTGTTCTCTTTTTAGCGTCTCCATATCTATAAAATGCACGCTCGTGTCGTAGTCGTCAAAATAATTTGGCATCGTTTTTATCTCATGCTCGATGCGTGCCTTATCAGCGCCGTCCTGCGCCACTACGTAGCAATCACGCAGGTGTTTTTCTCTTGTCGTTAAATTTGGATTTTCCCCAGCGCGTACTCGCTCTAGTGCGCTATCTATGGGCACTGTGTATTGGCGTGCATCCACGACGCCTTTTATTCTGCGGATAGCGTCTGAGTGTCCTTGGCTCACACCTTTGCCCCAAAATGTATAACTGCTGCCATTTTCAAGCACGCTCTCGCCGTATAGTCTATTTAGCGAAAATAGCCCCGGATCCCAGCCAACGGCGATGATGCCTACGTTTCCGCCTTTTTTGGCTGCGGCGTCCACGGCGGCAAAGTGCTCAGGGATTTTCGCGTGCGTATCGAAGCTATCTACGACGTTAAAATCTTTTGCAAATTCTGGCGTCTGAGTCGGCAGATCCGTCGCGCTACCGCCGCAAAGAACTAAAACGTCAAATTCGCCCTTGTGCGCTAAAATTTCATCCGCGCTAAATACAGG
>NZ_CALACG010000233.1 GCF_937890585.1 uncultured Campylobacter sp. | reverse complement strand
AACGCCACGTAAAGCTGCGCAACCTCTGCTTGTGTTACTGCCATTAAGGACTCCTTTAAAGTTACTTGATGTTTAGTGTTCTATTTTACAGAATACTATCGCCAATTATACCATAATTTTATAAAAAGAGAGGAGCTGATTTTTAGTTTGTTTAACTGATTATTTCTGAAAGATCAAAATTTCAATATTGAATTAGTAATTTATTAATTTAATATTGAAATACTGCTCATGGCTTAAAAGTGGTATAAAATATTAATTTACAAATCAAAGTCGATAGTAAAATAGTATTGCGGATGAAGTATAAATTTGATTCTAAAAAATATTTTTAAAAGTTTATTAATGTGGCTGTAAAATGTCCCCAGCGAGATTCGAACTCACGGCCTCAGAATTAGGAATTCTGCGCTCTATCCAGCTGAGCTATGAGGACAAATTTGCGAGTTAGTTTATTTTGTAGCTGAGCAGCTAAATTTAAAGGGCAGATCGCTCTGCCCTATTTTGACTAATTAGCCATTTCTCTTTTTAATGATCTCTTCACTTACATTTTTAGGAACTTCTTCGTAGTGATCAAATTCCATAGAGTAAGTCGCGCGACCTTGTGTCATTGAGCGAAGGTCTGTTGAATAGCCAAACATTTGAGCTAGTGGGCAGTAAGCAGAGATGATCTTGATGCCACTTCTGTCGTCCATTGAGTTTACTTGGCCGCGGCGCTTGTTAAGGTCGCCGATAACGTCACCCATATACTCTTCTGGAGTCTCAACTTCAACTTTCATCATAGGCTCAAGGATAACCGCACCTGCTTTTCTAGCGCCCTCTTTAAAGCCCATTGAAGCAGCAAGTTTAAACGCCATCTCAGATGAATCCACTTCGTGGTAGCTACCATCAAATAGCGTAACCTTAACGTCTTCAACTGGATAACCAGCAAGAACACCGCTTTGAAGTGCCTCTTTACAACCTTTTTCAACAGCTGGGATATATTCTTTTGGAACAACACCACCTTTAATATCGTTAACAAACTCAAATCCGCTAGCAGCTGGAAGTGGCTCAAGGCGTAAGAATACGTGACCATATTGACCACGACCACCTGATTGTTTAGCATATTTATACTCTTGCTCAACTGTCTTGCGGATAGTCTCGCGGTAAGCAACTTGTGGTTGACCAACTTCAGCATCGACTTTAAATTCACGAAGCATACGATCAACAATGATCTCTAGGTGAAGCTCGCCCATACCGCTAATGATAGTCTGTCCACTCTCTTCATCAGTGCTAACTCTAAAGCTTGGATCTTCTTGAGCTAGTTTTTGAAGAGCTATCGCCATCTTCTCTTGATCTGCTTTTGTTTTTGGCTCAACTGCAACGCTAATAACTGGCTCTGGGAAGTCCATTCTCTCAAGGATAACTTTATCTTTTTCGCTTGCAAGAGTATCACCAGTTAGAGTATTTTTTAGACCAACAACAGCACCAATTTCGCCAGCAAAAAGCTCAGTAATCTCTTCACGTTTATTTGAGTGCATTTTGAGCAAGCGGCCGATTCTCTCTTTGCAGTCTTGAACTGTGTTGTAAGCGTAGCTACCACTTTCAAGGCTTCCCCTATAAACACGGATAAATGTTAGCTGTCCAACAAATGGGTCAGTCATGATCTTAAACGCAAGAGCGGCAAATTCGCCATCATCTGTACTTTCAACAGTCACTTCAGTACCATCTTCATAAACACCATTTATCGCTGCGATCTCATCTGGAGCTGGTAAATAATCAACAACAGCATCAAGTAGAGGCTGGATGCCTTTGTTCTTAAACGCAGTTCCGCAAAGCATAGGCGTGATAGTCATTCTTAAGCAGCCTGCTTTTATACCTTTTTTGATCTCTTCTTCAGTTAGTTCTTCACCTGCAAAGAATTTCTCCATCAAACTATCGTCTGTCTCAGAAACAGCTTCGATTAGTTTTGCGCGGTATTCTTCAGCTTTATCTTTAACTTCAGCTGGAATTTCTTCTTCAACATAATCAGTTGGCTTTTTCTCGTCATTCCAAACGTATGCTTTCATTCTCACAAGATCAACCACACCTTTAAAGTTATCCTCTGCACCGATAGGAATTTGAATAGGCATTGGATTTGCTTTTAACCTTTCTCTGATCTGCTCTTCAACTCTAAAGAAATTTGCACCAATTCTATCCATTTTATTGACAAAAACGATTCTTGGTACGTGATATTTATTTGCTTGTCTCCAAACAGTTTCAGACTGTGGCTGAACACCACCAACAGAACAAAATACTGAAACAGCACCATCAAGAACACGCATAGAACGCTCAACTTCGATAGTAAAGTCAACGTGTCCCGGAGTGTCGATTAGGTTTACTTGGTAGCCCTTCCAAAACGCTGTAGTTGCAGCCGATGTAATAGTAATACCACGCTCTTTTTCTTGCTCCATCCAGTCCATAGTAGCAGCGCCATCATGAACCTCACCTATCTTATGGCTCATACCAGTGAAGAACAAAATTCTCTCACTGGTAGTTGTCTTTCCAGCATCAATGTGAGCCGCAATACCGATATTTCTTACCTTATGTAAAGGCGTTTTTCTCTCTGCCATACTAATTCTTTCTTACCAGCGGTAGTGAGCAAATGCTTTATTAGCCTCTGCCATCTTGTAAGTATCTTCCTTCTTCTTGAAAGATGCACCTTTTGAATTTGCCGCATCTAAAAGCTCATTTGCTAGTTTATCAACCATTGTTCTTTCACTTCTTTTTCTAGCAAAAGTTATAAGCCAGCGGATAGCAAGAGCTTGTTGGCGAGCTGGGCGAACCTCAACTGGCACTTGATAAGTAGCGCCACCAACACGGCGTGATTTAACTTCTAAAATAGGTTTTACATTTTCGATAGCGTCGTTAAAAACGTCGATGCCTTTAACCTCAGCATTTTTCTTTTCGATAGCTTTAATAGCACCATACATTATCTCTGTAGCGACGCTTTTTTTGCCATCATACATAAGAGAATTAATAAATTTAGTGATTATTTTATTTCCGTAAATTGGATCAGGTAAAACTTCCCTTACAGGAGCTTTTCTTCTTCTCATTTTGATTTTTCCTTCAAATTTTTATGAAATTTTACTCAAACGTTTGCAAATTTAAGCAACGTCTGCGAACCTAATTTTTTACTTTTTTGGAGCAGCAGCGCCAGCTTTAGGGCGTTTTGCACCATATTTAGAACGAGAAACTGTTCTTTTTGCAACACCAGCAGTATCAAGTGCACCACGAACGATGTGATATTTAACACCTGGTAAGTCTTTAACCCTACCGCCGCGAACTAAAACGATACTGTGTTCTTGTAGGTTGTGACCTTCACCGCCGATATAGCTGATGACTTCAAAACCGCTTGTAAGCCTAACTTTGGCAACTTTCCTCAAAGCTGAGTTTGGTTTTTTAGGAGTTGTAGTATAAACCCTAGTGCAAACTCCTCTTCTTTGAGGGCACTCTTTTAACGCTGGAGATTTTGACTTAACAGTCACTTTCTTGCGTTCATTTCTGACCAATTGATTTATGGTTGGCACAATAATTCCTTTCAACTAAATTTATTAAAAAGACCTAATTTTATTTAAAAAAAGCTTAAATAACGGTTAATAAGTTGGACTTATTCATACGTTCCTTTTTTTATAAAACCGCTGTCATCTTTTAAAATTTCACCCTTCGCAACGACAAATTTAATCTCAAATTTATCATCGATTAGCAAAATATCTGCATCGTAATTTTCTTTTATCTCGCCTTTTTTATTTTGTAAGGCCACACTTCTTGCCACATTTGTTGTAAAATATGGCAATGCCTCTTCGATACTAAAGCCATTTTTTACAAAATTTAAAAACTCTTCATATAAGCTCTTAACGCTAGCGATGCCAATTTTTAGTAAATTTCCGTCGCTATCATAGCTAGAGTAGCTACCAAAGCCGTCTGAGCTAATTGTTATCTTATTTGTCGGTAAATTTTCTTTTTTGACGCGCTTTACAGCCTCAAGTGGCGTAAGTCCTGGCATGCAGGTAAAGTCGATATAGCCGCCATCTTTTATAAATTTAAAGCTTTGTTTAAAAAGCTCCTCGTTTCTATTTACGTGCGTTGGCTGAAATAGCGTAATCGGTATATCATACTCATTTAGCACTTCATAGATCAAATTTAAGCCCTTTTTACCGTCACCCATGTGAAGCGTGGTGTGGCCTGACTTCGAGCTGATCATGCCAGCCACCCTGCCAGCCGAGACTATGTGAGCTAGCTCGTCTTTGCTCACGCTTGATGAGCGGTGGTCGCTTATGGCTAGCTTGGTGCCAATTATCGGATCAACAAAGACAATATCTTTTTCGATCTCGCCAGTTATAGTTGGCGTTTTAGAGCTGTATGCTCCAGTGTGAGCGTAGCATGTGATGCCCTCGTCGTTTAGTGCGTGTGCTTTTGCGACTAAATTTTCAACGCTTCTTGTCGTGCTGTCAGTTCCAAGTAGTCCAACAGCCGTCGTTATGCCAGCTTCTATTAAATTTGATAGCATGATCTCAGGCACTCTAGTCTTAAAGCCACCCTCTCCGCCACCTCCAGTGATATGCACGTGCTTATCGATAAGGCCTGGTATCGCCGTGAAATTTGAAGCGTCGATCACCTTTACATCTGGTAAATTTGGCTCTAAATTTTCAGCTATGCAGACGATCTTGCCATTACATATAAATATATCTTTTTTACCAAGAAATTTTGGCGAGTAAATTTTGGCGTTTTTTATAAGTATCATTTGGCATCCTTGTTTATCTTAGCTATGCCGATACCAGTGAGTGCTAAAATGATAGCAAAGACAACGCCCATGTAGTTTAGTATCGCCCATGGCAAATAATCTACCGTTGGCACTCCAAGTGTGGCTGTCATATATGCGCCTGCTGCTGACCAAGGTATGAGTGGGACGATCACGGTGCCAGAGTCTTCAAGCGTTCTTGAGAGGTTTTTGGCTGCTAAATTTTTCTCTTTATAAAAGTCTTTAAACATCTCACCAGGGATGAGGATAGAAAGATATGAGCTACCTGTGACAAATGCTACAGTTAGGCATGAGCCGATAGTCGAGATGATGACGCCTGCTGTTGATTTGACCTTCGCCATGATGGTATGAAGTACCTTTGTAAGCATGCCAGTTTTTGAGATGATACCAGCAAAGCCCATAGCGCAGATAACTAGGATAGTGGTTGAATTTACCGAGCTCACGCCACCTCTATTTAGAAGCTTAGTGATATCTTTTGAAAACTCCATATTAATGCCGCTCATCGTGACGTTAAAGCCAGTCATCACTGAGATAAAGCCATTTTTAAAGCTAAAATCTTGAACGATAACGCCAAGAAGCACTGAAAATAGCGAAGCTATGATCATGACAGGTATCGTTGGCCACTTTAGCACCGAACCAGCCAAGACAAAAAGCACAGGCAAAAGCAAGATGATGTTCCAGTGAAAAATTTTATCAAGCTGACCTTGAAGTGCCAAAACCGACTCTGAAACATTTGCGCCACTGCTTGCAGCCTCGCTACCAAAAAATAGATAAGCCGCTATCGCAACGATAGTTGCTGGGATAGTCGTATAAAACATATGTCTGATGTGCTCATAAAGCTCTGAGCCAGCTGCTATCGGAGCTAGGTTTGTCGTGTCTGAGAGTGGGGAGAGCTTATCGCCAAAGTATGCTCCTGCGACTACCGCACCAGCAGTTGCTGCTAAATTTACATCAAGACCTTGAGCTATGCCCATGATGGCGACACCGACTGTGCCAGCAGAACCCCAAGATGTGCCAGTCACGGTTGAGATGATAGCTGCGATGACAAAAGCGGTTAGGACTAGATACTGCGGACTTATAAGATCCACGCCGTAGTAGATGATCATAGGGATAGTGCCTGAAAATACCCACGAGCCAATAAGCAGACCGACCGCCCAAAGTATCATAAGCGCTGGCAATGAGCTTGAAATTTTCTCTATTACCCCTTCTTGAAGCTCACTCCAACTATATCCTAGCCTCCAAGCGATGCCACCAGCCACAAGGGCTGCTATCAAAATGATCGGCTCAACCTTTAGCTTCATATAACCAACGCCAAGCGCAAGACCTACGATCATAACCAAGATAGGCGTAAGGGCTAGCAGAAACGAAGGCTCTTTTTTTATAGAGTTCATCATGTGTCCTTTAAATTTGAGATATTTTTGAATTTAAAGGCTACAAACTTAAATTGTTATAAAAAAATAAAATAAAATTAAAATTTAAATAAAATGTGTGAAAATTTAGCACATTTGATATGTGCTAAATTTAGATCAGTCTTGCTTGATAGCGTATTTACCACTACCAGTCGAGATGATGCAAAGCGATATAGCAATATAAAGATATATAAGCTCTGCTTTAAAGCCATTTACATTAGTTAGCTCAAGTAAATTTGAAAACCCATAAAATGAGTACAAAATGACAAGACTAGAGCCAAAAACTAGGAGCGCGCCAAGCCTTGAGTAAAAGCCAACAGCGATCATTATAGGGGCTAAAACCTCGCTAAGATAGGTAAAATACGCCAAAAAGCTAGGTAGTCCAGCATCAACTAAAATGCTCTTTACGCCGCCAACTCCGTGTAAAATTTTGCCAAAGCCGTGCATAAAAAGGCAAATTCCAAGACCTAAGCGCAGAAATAAAAGTCCAAGATCGACATTTTTCATAATATCTCCGTTACATATTTTTAGTTATGGATTTTATTTAATATTGATTAACGGCTTGTAAATTTTGAAATTTTGTAAATTTAAGTGGGTAAATTTATAAGAGAATTAAGCCCCAGATGCGGGGCTTAATATATTAGTTTTCTTTGATCTTTATCTTTTTATCTTTATAAAAACCAGTACCAACTGGGATCATACGTCCAAGGATGACGTTCTCTTTTAGATCTTCAAGATAGTCAAATTTAGCAGCGATTGAGGCTTCTGTTAAGACCTTAGTTGTCTCTTGGAATGACGCAGCAGAGATCACACTATCACTTCCGATAGCCGCTCTTGTAACACCAAGAAGGATCGGCTCAGCGATAGCTGGCTCACCACCCATTTTCATAATGCGTTCGTTCTCTTCTTTAAATTTGTTTCTTGAAACCATGTCGCCAACGATGAAATTTGTATTTCCACTATCGACGATTTTGACTTGGCGAAGCATTTGAGAGACGATGATCTCGATGTGCTTATCAGCGATCGCAACACCTTGGCGACGATAAACTTGCTGAATTTCACTGATCAAATAGTAGTGAAGTGCCTTTTCGCCAAGAATTCTTAAAATATCGTGGCTTGAGATAAGTCCGTCTGTTAGTTTCTCACCAGCATGGACAAATTCGCCGTCTCTTACTTGGATCTGGCGGCTCTTCTCGATCAAGTACTCAGCTGTCGTGCCATCTTCTGCTTGGATGATGATGCGCTCTTTTGAGCGAAGTGGCTTGTCAAATCTAACAACGCCGTCGATCTCGGCAACGATAGCTGTATTTTTAGGACGTCTTGCTTCAAATAGCTCACTAACTCTTGGAAGACCGCCGGTGATATCTTTTGACTTAGCAACAGCTTTTGGAGTCTTAGCCAAAATGTCAGCCTGAGCTACTTCATCGCCACTTGAAACAAAGATCGCAGTTTTTGGATCAAGCGGATACTTGATCAAATGTCCGCTCTTTGTAGTGATAATGATCGCTGGTTTTACGCCACTTGGCAAATATTCGTTGATAACAAGACGTCTTTGACCAGTTGCCTCGTCAGCTTGCTCTGTCGCGCTATATCCTGGCTCGATATCTTCAAAGCTAATCACGCCAGCCTCTTCAGCGATGGTTGGAGTTGAGTATGGATCCCACTCGGCAATGATTAGTTTGTCCTCTTTTTCTGGTAGTGAGATAACAGTCTTTGACTCAACTGCGTCATTGTCAGAAATTTGAAGGATAGAATTTCTTGGGATGTAGTGGCGAACTGCCTCACGTCCATCTTTATCAGAAACTACCACAAAGAAGCCTTTTTCAGTTACTTTATAGCCTTTTTTGATATCTCTTATCCTATCAAGATAGTCGCCATTTAACATGAAAAATTTAACAACACCATTTGCGTCAGCTAAAATTTTACGAGTTACTGGGTCACCGTCTGAAATTTTAAGCTCACTTGCGTATGGGATACGATTTGGAACGTTCCAGCCCTCTTTTATGATCTCGACGATACTCTCGTTTTCTTTTACTTTGTCACCATTTACATAAGGTATATACATCTTACCTTCGATCTTACCGCTAACACCAGCTAGTTCGTTTGGCTTAGCAAGGTCGTTTCTTCTGATGGTATATTTGATCTCTTCTTTTTTGCCTTTGATAACGATATTTACATCTTCGTGAGCATATTCGATCTCAATTTTACCATCGATTGTTGATTTTATCTTTGGCTCAACAAGTAGCACAGCTGCACTTCTTCTGTTTGCAACGATCTTTTTGCCGTTGTTCTCGTATGTGCTAAGGTTGTAATATCTAATAAAGCCCTCTTTTTGAGCGATGACTTGGCGGTCTTGCTGCTCAGTAGAAGCCGTACCACCGATGTGGAATGTTCTTAGCGTTAGCTGAGTACCTGGCTCACCAATTGATTGAGCTGAGATGATACCGACAGCCTCGCCTGGTTTTACAAGTTTGCCCTCACCCAAATTTAAGCCGTAGCATTTTGCGCAAACGCCTTTTGGCGCCTTGCACGTGATAGGTGTTCTAATGCTTACTGATTTTATGCCAGCTTCTGTTATAGCCTTAGCTTTCTCCTCATCAAGCAATGTGCCTTCGCTAAATAAAATTTCATTTGTTATAGGATCGATCACATCATCTGCTAAAACACGGCCTAAGACTCTCTCTTCAAGGCTTTCGATTAGCTCACCACTCTCTGTGATATCTGTGATCTCAACGCCCTCGTGCGTACCGCAGTCGTGCATTGTGACTTTAACGTTTTGAGCAACGTCGATTAGTTTTCTTGTTAGGTAACCAGCATTGGCAGTTTTTAGCGCGGTATCTGCAAGACCTTTTCTAGCTCCGTGGGTTGAGTTGAAGTACTCCATTATGTTTAGACCTTCACGGAAGTTTGAAATGATCGGTGTTTCGATGATCGAGCCGTCTGGTTTTGCCATAAGACCACGCATACCAGCTAGCTGGCGAATTTGCGCTGCACTACCTCTTGCACCTGAGTCAGCCATCATATAAATTGAGTTAAATCCGCCCTTATCACTTTGGATAAGCTTCATCATCTCGCTTGCAACGCTATTGTTTGTATCTGTCCAAATATCAATGATCTTGTTGTATCTCTCACTATCTGTTAAAAGACCAGCGCCGTATTGCTTTTGAATTTCACGAACTTTTTTCTTAGCTTCGTCGATATATTTTTGCTTACTATCTGGCACGATGATATCTGCGATAGAGATAGAAATTCCCGCTTTTGTAGCATATCTAAAGCCTAAATTTTTAAGCTTATCAAGGAAGTCAGCCGTTACTTCAAGGCCGCCATTTCTATAAACATAATCAACCAAATTTGCAATATCTTTTTTCTTCATGATCTTATTCCACATATTTTCAGGGACAAAATCAGGAAGTATCGCTCTTAAAATCAAACGACCAGCAGTTGTAAAGATGATCTTGTTATCAACCATTGTTTTGATTTTAGCGTGAAGACCAAGAGTGTTAGCCTCTTCAGCGATCATTACTTCATCAACGCTTGAGAAAATTTTGTTTGCGCCTTTTTCATCGTTTCTCTCTAAGCTTAGGTAATAAATTCCCAAAACCATATCTTGTGAAGGGACTGTGATAGCCTTACCACTTGCAGGAAGCAAGATGTTCATTGAGCTAAGCATCAAAATTTTACACTCAGCAATAGCCTCTTGAGATAGTGGTACGTGAACAGCCATTTGGTCACCGTCGAAGTCAGCGTTGAAAGCCGCACAAACTAGTGGGTGAAGCTGGATCGCCTTACCTTCAACAAGAACTGGGTGAAACGCCTGGATAGAAAGTTTGTGAAGTGTTGGAGCACGGTTTAGCATGACCGGATAGTCTTTAACGACCTCTTCTAGGCACTCCCAAACCTCATTTGTCTTATCTTCTATCATCTTTTTAGCTTGCTTAACGGTTGTCGCATAGCCTTTTTCTTCAAGGCGAGCAAGCAAATGTGGCTTAAATAACTCTAAAGCCATCTTCTTTGGAAGACCGCACTGATCCATCTTTAGCTTTGGACCAACGACGATAACAGAACGTCCAGAGAAATCAACGCGCTTACCTAGCAAATTCTGACGGAAGCGGCCTTGCTTACCTTTGATGATCTCACTTAGCGATTTTAGTGGGCGTTTATTTGCACCTTTTACTGCATTTGCTCTACGGCCATTATCAAATAGCGCATCAACAGCCTCTTGAAGCATTCTCTTTTCGTTTCTGATAATAATCTCAGGTGCGTCAAGCTCAAGTAGGCGTTTTAGACGGCTATTTCTATTTATTACACGGCGATATAGATCATTTACGTCTGAAACAGCAAATTTACCGCCATCAAGATTAACAAGTGGTCTAAGATCAGGCGGAAGAACTGGTAAATTTGTTATCATCATCCACTCTGGGCGGTTGCCTGAATTTAAAAAGCTCTCGATAACCTTTAGACGTTTTACGATAGTCTTTTTCTTAGCCTCAGAATTTGTAGCCTCCATCTCTTCTTGTAGCTGATTTAAAATTTGAGTTAGGTCAAGCTCAGCTAGCATATCATAGATGACCTCGCCACCCATTCTAGCACTAAAGCCAGTCTCTTCATATCTTGAAGCTAGGCTTTGATATTGCTCTTCGTTTAAAACGTCATATTTTTCAACTTTTTTAGAATTTTCATTGTCATAGTAAGCCTCACCGGCGTTATCAACAATGTATGCCTCATAGTAAAGTACGCGCTCGAGGTCTTTCATCTTGATACCAAGAAGCGCACCTATACGGCTTGGCAAGAAATTTACATACCAGATATGAGCCACTGGAGTTACAAGCTCTATGTGACCCATGCGAGAGCGACGAACCTTAGATGTTGTTACTTCAACGCCGCACTTTTCGCACTTGATACCCTTATAACGCATCTTTTTATATTTACCACAAAGACACTCGTAGTCACGGATCGGTCCAAAAATTTTGGCACAAAACAAGCCGTCACGCTCAGGTTTTAGCGTGCGGTAGTTGATAGTTTCTGGTTTTTTAACCTCGCCATAACTCCAAGATTTTATCTTCTCAGGACTTGCTAAACGAAGTTGAAAAGCTTCAAAATCACGAGGTCTATGCTCTTCTTTTATCTCAACTGGTTTTAAATTAGTTAGTTTCATTTGTCTCATCCTCATCATATACTTCCACGTCAAGAGCTAGTGATTTTAGCTCGTTTGTTAGAACAAAGAACGTCTCAGGGATACCAGTCTCAGGAACGTTTTCACCTCTTGTTAAAGCTTTGTAAGCAGAGAGTCTTCCCTCAACATCGTCTGATTTTACAGTTAGCATCTCTCTTAGTGTATGAGCAGCACCATAAGCCTCAAGTGCCCAAACCTCCATCTCACCAAACCTTTGACCACCAAATAGTGCCTTACCACCGACTGGTTGTTGTGTAACAAGGCTGTATGGTCCGGTGCTTCTTGCGTGAACTTTTTCATCAACCAAGTGGTGAAGTTTTAGCATATACATACAACCAACATTAACGCGTTCTCTTATCTTTGAGCCTGTGCGTCCGTCATATAGCTCAGTTTTACCGTCGCTATCTATCTTTGCCATCTCAAATAATTTTGCAAATTCGTCAGCTTTAACGCCTTCAAAAATCGGAGTTGCAAATCTTACGCCATTACTCCAATCTTTTGCATACTCAAGAAGCTTCTCATCGCTCATCTTACCAAGAGCTTTTTTAGCGTCCATTAGCTTAGCAACGCCTGCTATCTCTATCATCTTAGCTCTTAGCTCTTTTATCCATTCGCCTTTTTTGGTTTCAAAAATTTCATTGATCTGCTCGCCTAAGCGGTAGCCAACAAGACCAAGGTGACTTTCTAAAATTTGACCGATGTTCATACGACTTGGAACGCCAAGTGGGTTTAGCACGATATCAACGATCTGTCCATTTGGAAGATATGGCATATCGACTTCTCTAACGATATTTGAAACGATACCTTTGTTACCGTGACGTCCAGCCATCTTATCGCCAACTTTTAGTTTGCGTTTTGTAGCTATATAAACTTTTACAAGTTTTACAACGCCGCTTGGTAAAATGTCATCTTTCTCTAAAATTTCTATCTTAGCGTCGTGCTCTTCTTTAAGCTTTTTCTTCTCATTTTGGAAGTAATTTTTTAGCTCGTCATATTTCTTTTGGATATCTTTTGAAAAGCTCTTTACGATAGCATTTAGGGTAAATCTATTGATATTTTCAAAGTCAGCTTTGTTGATCTTTGAGCCTTTTTTATACTCTTTTTTATTTACCTCTTGGTCACTCGCTAGTGGGTTTTTAGAAAGAAGCGCTGTAACTTTTAGCATCTCTTCTCTGTCTAACATAAGCAATCTATCGTGATGCTCTTTTTCTAAAAGCGTCTTCTCTTCTTCATAAGCTTTGTTTGTTCTGCTATCCTTCTCATAACCTTTTTTGGTGAAAATTTTAACATCAACAACCACGCCTTCCATCGAAGCTGAAGCGTATAGAGATTTATTTACCACGTGGCCGGCTTTTTCGCCAAAGATCGCGCGCAGTAGTCTTTCTTCTGGAGTTGGTTTAACTTCGCCTTTTGGAGATACTTTACCAACTAAAATCATGCCAGGCTTGATCTCTGTACCAATTTTAACAATACCACTTTCATCAAGGTGCATAAGCTCTTCTTCTTTGACGTTTGGTATATCTTTTGTTATCTCTTCAACGCCATCTTTTAGCTCACGAGCCTCGATCTCTTTTTCATAGATATGAACGCTTGTAAAGGCATCTTCACGTATCATTTTTTCACTAATAACGATCGCGTCCTCATAGTTATAGCCATTCCAAGGCATAAATGCGATTAGCGCGTTTTTACCGATAGCTAGCTCGCCCTTTTCCATACTTGGGCCATCAGCTATGATTTGATTAGCAGCGATCTCATCGCCTTTTTTAACGATCGGGTGTTGTGAAAATGTCGTATTTTGGTTTGTTCTTAAATTTTTCTCTAAAGAGTAGTGATCGATATATGGACCAGCTTCATCTTCACCAAGAATAAAGATATTTTTGTTATCAACCTTTTCAACCACGCCGCCACGTCTTGCCTTTACGCTCTCCCAGGCATCTCTTGCGATAACGCTCTCCATACCTGTTCCAACGATCGGGGCAGTTGAGCGAAGTAGTGGCACTGCTTGACGCTGCATGTTAGAACCCATAAGCGCACGGTTAGCGTCATCGTGCTCTAGGAATGGGATAAGCGAAGCTGCAACACCAGCTATCATACCCGAGCAAAGGTCGATCAGGGTAACGTCTTCTCTACGAGCAAGCATCATCTCGCCCTCTTTTCTAACCTCGATCAAATCCTCAACAATATGTCCATTTTCATCAAGTTTAGTTGATGCTGGGGCGATAACATTGCCCTCTTCTTGAGTCGCTGTTAGATAGACTATCTCATCAGTCACTTTACCATCGACAACCTTTTTATAAGGTGCCTCAACAAAGCCAAGCTCATTTACTTTTGCATAAGTTGAAAGAGTGTTTATAAGACCGATATTTTGACCTTCTGGAGTCTCAACCGGACAAATTCTGCCGTAGTGAGTTGGGTGAACGTCACGCACCTCAAATCCGGCACGCTCTTTTACCAAGCCACCCTCGCCAAGCGCAGATAGACGGCGCTTATGAGTAACCTCACTAAGTGGGTTTGTCTGATCCATAAACTGGCTTAGCTGACCGCCTGTGAAAAATTCCATAATTGTCGCTGTGATCATTTTCGGATTGATAAGATCATAAGGCATGATCTCGTCAGTATTGTTGCTCAGGCTTGTAAATTTATCACGGATAGCCTTTTGCATCTTAACAAAACCAAGGTGAAGCTCGCTAGCAAGTAGCTCACCGATAGATCTTATACGGCGGTTGCCAAGGTGGTCGCGGTCGTCAATGTGACCTTGTCCATTTTTAACTTTTATAAGATATTTTGCAGTTTTGATGATATCTTCACTAGTTAGCAAAGTAACGTACTCTGGCACATCAAGCGAAAGCTTGTGGTTCATCTTCATACGACCAACTTTTGTTAAGTCATATCTTTCAGGGTTAAACAATATATCATTTACAAAGCTTTTTGCGGCCTCTTTAACTACTGGCTCGCCAGGTCTCATAACCTTATAAATTCTAATCGCAGCAAGGTCATTTTCATCATCAACGCCCTCGGTTTGTTTTAAAACTTTAAGCATATCATTGTCAGCTATAAATGAATTTATAATAGCGTCGTCAACACCGGCTGCAGAGTTGTTTATGATCTCGATACTTTCATGCTCAGCTAAAATTTTTGCAAGTTTATTCTCATCAAGAGCAGATAGTGTGTCATATAAAATTTCGCCGCTTTCTGTATTTATCACAGGATTTGCTAAATATCTACCAATAAGTGCTTCGATCGGATACTCAACAAATTTAACGCCATCTTCGATTAATTTATCAGCTTTTTTCTTTGTTAGGCGCTTGCCAGCTTGGTGAAGAACCTCTCCATCTTCATTTTTTATATCATACTCAACTCTTCCTAGATAATCCTCTGGGTTGAAAAGAGTTAAAAATTTATTATTTTTAATAACTAAATTTTGTATCGGATAAAATAGCTTAATAATGTCTTGTTTTTTATATCCTAATGCCCTAAACAAGATAGTTACAGGCACTTTTCTGCGCTTATTTATCCTAACATATAAAATATCTTTTGTATCATATTCAAAGTGTAGCCAAGAGCCGCGATCTGGGATTATTTGAGCTGTATAGATCAGTTTATTTGCAACTGTCGCACTCTCTTCTTGCTTAAAGATAACGCCAGGGCTTCTATGAAGTTGATTTACAACAACACGCTCAACACCATTTATAATAAATGAAATTCTATCTGTCATCAACGGAATTTCACGTATGAAAATTTCTTGCTCTTTTATATCTTTAACGCCAACTTTATCACCAGTCTTATCATCTTTCTCATGAACGATAAGGCGTATTTTCATCTTTAAATTTACAGAGTATGTAAGACCTCTTTCTATGCACTCTCTGATTGTATATTTTGGTTTTCCAATCTCTGAGCTAACATATTCTAAAGTCAAACGATTTTGCGGATCATGTATAGGGAAAATCGACTTAAAAACTTTTTCGATACCGCTTTCTGTCTGATTGTTATTTAGATTTAAAAAATTATCAAAGCTCTTTTTTTGTAGTTGTAGTAGGTTCGGAACGTCTATCTCTTTAACGACATTAGAGAAGTCAACTCTAAGACGATTTCCTGAGTATAAGCTATTTAACATTGCATCTACCTCGTGGTAATTTTGAAAGAAAAGTATAGCCTTTTAACAAGGCATCTAAAATTTAAAAAAGAGAGAGCCTCTGCCCTCTCTTGAAATATTAAGCCTAAATAATAAAAAATTATTTAAGTTCAACCTTAGCACCAGCCTCTTCAAGCTCTTTTTTAGCTGCTTCAGCTTCATCTTTGCTAACGCCTTCTTTAAGAACAGATGGAGTTCCCTCAACTGCGTCTTTAGCCTCTTTAAGACCAAGACCTGTAAGTGCTCTAACTACCTTAATAACGTTGATTTTCTTATCACCAGAATCAACAAGAACGATGTTAAATTCTGTTTTCTCTTCAGCAGCAGCTGCACCACCAGCAGCAACTGCACCACCAGCTACCATTACAGGAGCTGCGCTAACACCAAATTTCTCTTCAAACTCTTTTACAAGTTCGCTAAGTTCAAGTACAGAAAGATTAGATATAAACTCTAATACGTCTTCTTTTGTAATTGCCATTTTTAATCCTTATTATTTTTTAATTTTAATTAAGCTGATTGTTCTTTTTTCTCTTTAAGCGCATTCAAACCAATTGTAAAATTTTGAATTGGCGCATTCCAAACTTGCAAAAGCATCGCAATAAGCTCATCACGGCTAGGCATTTTAGATAGAGCTTTAACTTTATCAACGCTTGCAACTTCGCCATCAATATAAGCTGTTTTAATTTTGAAAAGGTCAGCATTAGCCTCTTCAAATTTTGCGGCTACTTTAGTTACTGCTAATTGATCTTCACTCCAAAGATAGATGTTTGTATCTTTAAGTTCCATTCCGACTTTATCAGAATTTTTAAGAGCAATATTTGCAAGAGTATTTTTAATAACTTGAACTTTTACATTTTGTTCTTTTGCAGAATTTCTTAAAACTTCAAGTTTTTTAACTGAAAGACCACGATAGTCACAAACTACAATAGCTTCAGCAGTTTTAAATTCACTCTCTAATTTTGCAACAACTTCAGTTTTTTCGTTACGTGTCACTTTTTCTCCTTTCCGACCGGTAATTTCAAGCAGAGCGGGTCGAATCAATTAAGCCCAAGGGCCTCGGCTATCTCCAATCTAAGATATAAAATTTCTCTAAATTCTTATTTTAAATCCATAACTTCTTGAGTATCAAGAGATATAGATGGGCTCATTGTTAAAGACAATGAAGCATTTTTAACATATCTGCCTTTTGCAGCAGCTGGTTTGTGTTTATTTATTGCTTTTATAAATGTTGAAATGTTTTCACTAAGCTGCTCTTTTGTAAAATTTACCTTACCAAGACCAGCATGGATATTTCCTTGTTTGTCAACACGGAAATTTACTTGACCACTCTTTGCATTGTTTACAGCTTGGGCAACGTCCATTGTAACTGTTCCAGTTTTTGGGTTTGGCATTAAACCTTTTGGTCCTAATACTTTACCTAATCTACCAACAACACCCATCATATCTGGAGTTGCAACTATTACATCAAATTCAAACCAGTTTTCATTTTGAATTTTTTGAATAAGATCATCTGCTCCAACATAATCAGCACCAGCTTCTTGAGCTTCTTGAACTTTATTTTCTTTACATAAAACTAAAACTCTTAAAGTCTTACCAGTTCCATGAGGTAATACTACTGTACCTCTAACTTGTTGGTCAGCATGTCTTGAGTCAACACCTAACTTAGCGTGTAATTCAACAGTTTCATCAAATTTTGCAGTTGAAGTCTTAACAGCTAATTCACATGCTTCTTTTAAATCATATAAATTTGTTTTATCTATTAATTTTAAACTTTCTAAATATTTTTTACCTTTTTTCATTTATATCCTCCTTGTGGTGTTCGCATTATTGCTCCCACTTTATATTACTCTTCTACAGTTACTCCCATACTTCTAGCAGTACCTTTAACCATGCTTATAGCAGCTTCAATACTTGCAGCATTTAAGTCTGGCATTTTTAATTCAGCAATTTCTCTAACTTGATCTTTTGTTAAATTACCTACTTTTGTCTTGTTTGGTACTTTTGATCCTGATTCGATACCTAATTTTTTCTTAATTAATACTGGTACCGGTGGAGTCTTAGTAATGAATGTAAATGATCTATCTTGGTATACAGTCAATACAACCGGAATGATTAAACCAGCTTGATCAGCTGTTTTTGCGTTAAATTCTTTTGTAAATTGCATTATATTTACACCATGAGGTCCTAATGCAGTACCTACTGGTGGAGCAGGAGTTGCCTTTCCTGCTGGAATTTGTAATTTTACTAATGCTTGTACTTTTTTAGCCATTTTATAGTTCCTCCTTAAAAACTAATGTGGTTTTCGGGTGCTAAACCCCTCCCACTCTCGTATATCTCTGTTTTGAATATTTTTCAAATTATTTTCAAATTTAATTTTTTATTACGTCACTAAAATCTAATTCAGCAAGCGTATCTCTTCCAAATAAAGAAACGAAAGCTTTTAATTTACCATTTTCTTGAGATACTTCTATTACTTTTGCGGTTAAATCTTTAAATGCACCATCTATTATTGTAATAGAATCTCCTTCGTTAATTTCCACATCATTATATGGTTTTGTTGAAACTCCTAATGCTTCAACTTCTTTTTCTGATAGTGGTACAGGTTTATTACCTGACCCTACAAATCCAGTTACTCCTCTAGTATTTCTTACTAAATACCATGAAATATCTGTGATTATCATTTTAACTAAAACATATCCAGGAAATAATTGTTTTTCTTTAATTTTTCCAGTTTCAGTTTCTTCTTTAACCGTTGGAACAACCACTTCAAATATATCTATGTCATTCCCACGATTCACAACTAACTTTTCAATATTAGCCTTAACTTTGTTTTCATGCCCTGAATATGTATGTACTACATACCATTTGGCTTCTTTTTCTTTAATATCCTTTAATTCTTCTGTTGTCATATAAACGGACTAAAGTCCTTCCCTCCTTAGTAATTAATGGATTATGAAACCTAATAATTTTTTTAATACAGTATCCAATCCCCAAATCATTGCTGAACTAATTATAGAAATTGTAACTACTGCAAGGCTATAATAAAAAACACTTTTTTTTGAAGGCCAGATTATCTTCTTGAATTCAGAACGTACTCCACGCATAAAGCTAGTTTTCTTTTGTTTTTGATCAGTAGTTTTTGTTGCCATACTACTCTCCTCCAATCTCTAACTATTTTGTTTCTCTGTGAAGAGTGTGTTTTTTACAAAACTTACAATACTTGTTTAATTCAATTCTGTTAGTTGTAACTTTTTTGTTCTTCTTTGTATTGTAATTTCTGTTTTTACATTCTGTACATGCCAACACAACTTTATCTCTCATAGAAACACCTCCTTGATAGCTAAATTTGAACATAACTATACATTATATTACTCATAAAATAATATCATAAAGAAATACAATTGTCAAGCTATTTTAAACATATATTTAAACTTTATTTTTTAATTAATATGAATTTTATTAGTTTTAAAATTTTATAATTATTATCTATTTTCTCTATCTTTTTTTATAATATTTTTAAGAGCAACAATAGCTGTTTTTATAGCTCTATCTGTATCTTCTACAATATTATTTGATAAGTTTTGTTTTACTCTTTCTTGATTATTTACAACTAAAAATACTGATCCAGCTCTAGTATTTAAATAACTGGAAACAACAAATATGGCTGCAGATTCCATTTCACTTGCCTTTGTATGAAGCCTTTTCCACGCTTCCCATTTATTCATCAATTCATAACTAACCGGTTTGTTTTCAGGTTGATGTTGACCGTAAAAAGCGTCTTTACATTGAACAACTCCAGCATGATATTTTTGATTTGTTTCAACACATGCGTTTACAAGTTCATTCGTTATATTAAAATCAGCAACTGCAGGAAACTCAATTGGTGCATATTCTTTCGTAGTCCCTTCCATTCTTATTGCACCTGTAGCAACAACTAAATCTCCAGCCTCTACTTCTATATCTATTCCACCACAAGTTCCAACTCTTATAAAAGTATCTGCACCTATTTTATGTAGTTCTTCTACAGCAATGGATGCACTTGCACCACCGATACCTGTACTTGTAACAGAAACTTTTTCTCCTTCTAAATAACCAGTATATGTTACATATTCTCTATTATCAGCAACTAAAACTGCATCATCAAAATAT
>NZ_CALACG010000232.1 GCF_937890585.1 uncultured Campylobacter sp. | reverse complement strand
GCTTGCAGCTTAGCTCAAATTTTAGAGCCGAAATTACTCGTTCATGAAATTTTAAAATTTGTTTGACACACTAAAAACATGGCACTTTGACGCTACTACATACTTTGAACGTGTGCGGGACTTGAGGGATAAAAAGAGTGGCTAAGGGACGGACTTCGTGTCTACATTGCGAGCCTATAAAGCAAAATAGAAGCCTTTACCCCTCCTATTTATTTATAAATTTGACCACTAGCTTTTTAATCTACACAAACGAAATGGCAAAAATTTCAGGTTTTGCGATCTTTTTGATCTCCTCTTTTGCCATGGCAAATTCTTTTGCACCATCTATTTTTAGCGTATGGCCGCTAAACTCAAAGCTTAAATTTAGCTTCTCGCAAGTTAGATCAAGTGCCTTAGCAAGTGCAAGTATAAAGCTTAGCCACCTCACGCACTCTGCCTTTGGTAGTAAATTTTTAAATTTTTCAAATTCATAGACATTTTTCTTACCATTTGTGCCAATGATCGCAGCAATAAGCGCCTTTTGCTCGTGTGAAAAGCCGTAGTTTAGGGCGTTTAAGACGATGTAGGCTGAGTTTTTATGATCGCCGTAAAAGCCGATCTCTTGACCGACGTTGTAGAGTTTAGCGGCGATTAGCAGCGTATCAAGGTAGCTCTCATTTAGCCCGTGAAGCTTTTTGAGCGCCATAAAAATATCCTTTGCGTACCTTGTCACTGCTTTGCTGCACGAGAGGATGAAGCGGTCTTGCAGGCTTTTTATGCTTGGGTTAAAATTTTGCGGAAATTTTATGCTTGGACGTAAAAAGTCTTTCAAAAAGACGCCCTCTCTCACGCCAACGCCGCTTGTTATGACGTTTTTAGCGTTTAGCGCCCTAGCGAGTGCTAAAAATATATGCGCGCCCTCTCTGATCGTGTCGTATCTGTCTTTTTTGATAGGAAATTTATTGAGCTCAAGCACGCTCACGTTTGCGATGCTCTCGATATATGTCTCCTCGTCGCCAAGCCTATATGAAAAGCCGTGAAGCGATGAGAGCGGATATAAATTTTTGCTCATTATGGCTGATGAGATCGCTCTTAAAGAGCCTCCGATCGCTATTAAATTTGGGCACTTAAATCGCTCATCTATCTGCGCTGTGATCTGCGACAGAAATTTTGGTAGTTTGTTTAAATTTTTCTTATCAAAAAATAGCTCTTTTAGCCTTACTGTGCCTATATCAAGTGAGAGGACATCGACTATCTTGCCGTTGCTTATCCTAGCAAGCTCAGTTGAGCCTCCGCCGATGTCAATAGTGATGCACTCAGCTAGATTATGAAGCAAATTTTTAGCCGCTATCGCTCCAAAAGTGGCCTCCTCCTTGCCGTCAATAACTTTTAAATTTATGCCAAGTTTTTTTCTTAAAAGCGAGATCAAAATGCCTGAGTTTGGAGCATCTCTAAGCGCTGAAGTACCGACGCATAGGACTTTGGAGCATTTATAGCTTTTTATGATGTTATCAAATTCGCTAAAAGCTTTGATGGCTTTTTGCATTGAAGCTTCTGAAATTTCGTTGTTTGAGCCGTATCCACCTTCGCCTAGTCGCACTTTGGTTTTGTATTCAGCTAGTATAAAAAATGCTAAGCGTGATGTGCGCTCAAATATTGCCATACGCATAGAATTTGAGCCAAGATCGATCACTGCGGTTCTCTTTGCCATTTTTTATCCTTTTAAATTTAAAACGAGGCTTGCAACTGCTCCGTTTGCACCCTCTCTATTTTTGATAGATATCTCAGCACCAAGTGCCTGTGCTGCACCTTTTGCGAGAAATAGTCCAAGTCCAGCACCACCTTTGTTGCCGTATCTTTTAAATGGAGCAAACAGGTCCTTGCTCTCATCTATGCCCACTCCCTCGTCGGTTACTTCGATGATAAATTTGCTCTTTTCAAGCTTCGAGCTAATCGTAATCGTGCTATTTTTTGGTGAAAATTTGATAGCATTTTGGACGAAATTTTGCACTATGTGAGTTAGCAGGCTGGTTTGGATGTTTAGATTAAAAATTTCAGGTTTTAGGTCGAGTGCGAGATTTTTTTCTTCACCTTTTGCTAGCACTTCGTAGTTTTTACCTAGTTTTTTTAAAAATGCGATCACATCGGTATTTACTGGCTCTTCAAACTGCGCGCCCTCTTGACGACCGATCTCAAGAACTGAGCCTATCATAGCGTTCATGCCGTTTATCGCCTCATTGTTTGATTTTAGCGCTTCTATGTATTTTTCGCTATCTCTTGGCTTTAAAAGCGTCACCTCGTTTTTTGTTTTCATAACGGCAAGCGGCGTCTTTAGCTCGTGAGCAACGCCTACAAAGAGCTCTTTTTGGTATAAAACGAAAGTTTGTATGCGAGTAATTAGCCTATTTATGCTATTACCAAGTGGCAAAAACTCATCTGGCAGGCTTTTGATATCGATCTCTTTTAGAAATTTCTCATCTAAATTTGTAAGCTTGTGACTTAAAATTTTTATAGGTATTAAAAGCATTCTTGATAAAAATAGTGCATAAAATAACACCAAAAGTATCGCTGTGACATTTACGATTATAATATCTATAAAAATTTCTTCTACTATCTGGCTTTGAAGCATCGTCTTTTTCTCTAGGACTAAGTAGTTACTATCATCTAGTCTTGTTGTTAGCGTGGTTGTGCTCTCATCTTTGATCTTTTGCATCACGAGGTAGGGTTTTTCGCCTTTAAGCTCGCCTGCTTTTATGGTGGCTAGAGTTTTGTTTGGGATTTCTATAGTAAAAGTTTTTAGATTGTTTGGATTAAAATTTTGAGGATTGTTCTTGTAGGCTGTGGCTTGCTGGTTTAGCTCGCTAACCACACTTTGAAAAACGGTGACTCTTATGTAGTGATAGAGCATCACCGAAACAACGGCAATTAGCATCATCGCACCAGACGCTAATTGCAGTATAAACCTATTTCTTAAGCTTTTTTGGGAAAGCAAAATCTATATCCGCGTCTTCTAACAGTTTCTATTGTTGAAATATTTAGCGGTTTGTCCATTTTTTGGCGGATTTGGTTGATAGCAACCTCGATAACGTTTGGAGTTACAAGCTCTGGCTCTTCCCAGATAGCGTCAAGTAGTTGCTCTTTAGATACGATCTGATCTGAATGTCTTGCAAGGTGAGTTAGTACCTCAAATGGCTTACCTTTTAGCTCGATGTCGCGGCCAAGATATGTGATCTTCTCTTCGTCAGGGTTGATGATAAGCTCGTCTATCTTGATGATATTTGTGCCGCCAAAGCGTAGTCTAGCCTCAAGTCTGGCTACTAAAATGTCAAAATCAAATGGCTTTTTGATGTAGTCATCAGCACCAGCTCTAAGTGCTTTTATCTCGCTCTCTTTGTCGTCTTTTGCAGAAAGTACAACTACTGAAGTGCGTGGAGATTTATGTTTTATGATGTTTATAAGATCAACGCCGTCACCATCTTGAAGCATCCAGTCAGTCAAAACTAAGTCATAGTTTCTGATGCCGATGTAGTACTCAGCGTCTTTAAAATTTTCAGAGCTATCTGTCTGATAACCAAACTCTTGCAACCCCTCAGCAATCGTCTTATTTAGCGTTACTTCGTCTTCTACTATTAAAATACGCATTTCTTTTCCTTAAACTAAAATTTATGGTCGATTGTATCATAAATTAAGAAATATTTCAAGATACTTTAATAAATTT
The DNA here is from genome assembly GCF_937890585.1 of uncultured Campylobacter sp. Taxonomy (GTDB): domain Bacteria; phylum Campylobacterota; class Campylobacteria; order Campylobacterales; family Campylobacteraceae; genus Campylobacter_A. Next base: position 547 of record NZ_CALACG010000232.1, on the reverse strand, counting down.
TTAAAAAATAGTGCTGATTTTTGCACCGACAATTGCATTTGGTAAAATCTCGGTTTTTAAAATCTCCATATCTAAGCTAGTAAGTGAGCTAAACCTCTCTTTTAGCGCTTTGCAGGTTGCTTCCAATGATTCCTCTACGCTTTGAAATTTCATCTCATTGTAAAATTCTTTTATAAAATCAGCCACCAAAACATAATCAATCAAGCTAGTCGAGCGAAATTCTAAACTCACTTTTACTTCTTGCTTTGCAACTCGCTCAAAGTCAAACATCCCGATGACGGTTTGAAATTTATAATCCTTAATAATCGTTGTTATTTCACTTTTCATACGACTTTTTGCTCCTTGCCTGAAAGCAGGCGAACGATATTTGGTATGTGCTTATAAACTACCAAAAATGCGATGATAAGGATCGGCGCGTGAGTGTAAATTTCATCAAGCTCTGGGTGGATGATGAAGCTTGATGCGATGAGAGCTATCAGCGCGCATAGCGAGGCTAGAGAGCTTATCTTTAAAAACTTACCAACCAAAAACCAAACGACAAGAGCTA
>NZ_CALACG010000231.1 GCF_937890585.1 uncultured Campylobacter sp. | reverse complement strand
ATAAAAAATATCTTTAAACAATCCTTGAAATTTGTGATTTTAAATTTACTTTAACATTCTTGCTATGCATAACTGTTAGAAATTTTTTGAAATTAATTTGTAATTTTTACACTTAAGATTAGCAAAAAGATTTCTGGCGTAAATCAGGGGTAAATAAGCTTTTCAAAGCTAATATCCATATAACCTTATTTTAAATCTTTTAAGGAGAAAAAATGAATCGACGAGATTTCATCAAAAGTGCTGCAGCTAGTGCTGCTTGTGCTAGTGCTGGCATCGCTGTGCCAAGCTCGCTAAGTGCGGCAAGCGAAGCTGAAAAAGGCTGGCGTTGGGATAAGGCTGCCTGTAGATTTTGTGGAACCGGATGTGGCATCATGGTTGCTACAAAAGAGGGCAAGATAGTAGCTGTAAAAGGCGATCCAGAAGCGCCAGTAAACCGCGGTCTAAACTGTATCAAAGGCTACTTTAACGCTAAGATCATGTACGGCGAAGATAGGATCACTCATCCACTTTTACGTGTAAATGAAAAGGGCGAATTTGACAAAAAAGGTAAATTCAAGCAAGTAAGCTGGAAACAAGCATTTGACGTGATGGAAGCTCAGTTTAGAAAGACTTATGACGAGCTAGGACCTCACGGCGTTGGCGTGCTTGGCTCTGGACAATACACTATCCCAGAGGGCTACACAGCTGTTAAGCTTATGAAAGGTGGATTTAGAAGCAACAGCATCGATCCAAACGCAAGACACTGCATGGCAAGTGCGGTTCTTGGTTTTATGCAAGTTTTTGGTATCGATGAGCCATCAGGCTGCTTTGATGACATCGAGCTAACAGATACCATCATAGCTTGGGGCGCAAATATGGCTGAGATGCACCCGATCCTTTGGGCGCGCGTAAGCGATAGAAAGCTTAGCGATCCTGATAGAGTAAAGGTCGTAAATTTAAGCACCTACTCAACTAGAACATCAAATTTAGCCGATATAGAGATCATTTTTGCTCCGTCATCTGACCTTGCTATCTGGAACTACATCGCTCGTGAGATAGTCTATAACCACCCAGAGATGATAGACGAAGAATTTGTCAAAAAACACTGCGTCTTCACAGCTGGCCCAGTTGATATCGGATATGGTCTTCGCACAGACATCCACCACAAAAAATATGCTCCAAGCGAGCTAGACACAGCTGCGACTGAGAAGTCAAAGGTGCTAAGCGAGGCTGAGGGCGTTACGCTTTCTTACCTTGGCCTAAAAGCTGGCGATACACTAGAAAATAAAAATGCTGCAAAAGCTGGCGATCACTGGCAAATAACATTTGAAGAGTTCAAAAAAGCTCTTGCACCTTACACACTTGACTTTACAGCCAAGGTAGCAAAAGGCGATCCAAACGAAGATATCAATGAATTTAAGAAAAAATTAAAAGCACTTGCTGATCTTTACATCGAGAAAAATCGCAAAGTCGTTAGTTTCTGGACTATGGGCTTTAACCAACACCAACGCGGCACATGGGTAAATGAGCAAGCTTATATGGTGCATTTCTTACTTGGCAAGCAAGCACTTCCAGGCTCAGGTGCCTTTTCTCTAACTGGCCAACCAAGTGCGTGCGGCACTGCAAGAGAGGTCGGAACATTCGTTCACCGCTTGCCAGCTGACATGGTTGTCGGCAATCCAAAGCACAGAGAGATCACTGAAAAACTTTGGAAACTACCTGCTGGCACACTAAATGCCGTACCAGGCTCACACTACGTAAAAATGATGCGTGATCTTGAAGATGGCAAGGTTAAATTTATCTGGGTTCAAGTAAATAACCCATGGCAAAACACTGCAAACGCAAACCACTGGATCAAAGCAGCTCGCGAAATGGACAACTTCATCGTCGTAAGTGACCCTTATCCAGGAATTTCTGCAAAAGTAGCTGACCTTATCCTCCCAACTGCGATGATCTATGAAAAATGGGGCGCATACGGCAACGCTGAGAGAAGGACACAGCACTGGAGACAGCAAGTGCTCCCTGTTGGCGAAGCGATGCCTGATATCTGGCAGATGCTTGAGTTTAGTAAGCGCTTTAAACTAAAAGATGTTTGGGGCGAGAAAAAGCTAAATGACAAAGTGACACTTCCAAGCGTGCTTGAAGCTGCAAAAGCTATGGGATATAGCGAAGAAGATACGCTATTTGACGTGCTTTTTGCAAATGAAGATGCTAAGAAATTTAGCGCAAACGATCCGATCATGGAAAACTATGACAATACAGAAGTCTTTGGCGACAGCAGAAAGGTGATCGGCTCTGATGGTAAAGAATTTAAAGGATATGGATTTTTCATCCACAAATATCTTTGGGAAGAGTATAGAAAATTTGGCGTTGGTCACGGTCACGACCTAGCTGACTTTGACACTTACCACAGAGTAAGAGGTCTAAGATGGCCAGTCGTTGATGGCAAAGAGACTCAGTGGAGATTTAATACCAAATTTGACCCATACGCTAAAAAAGCCGCTCCAAATGATAAATTTGCATTCTACGGCAACAAAAACGCAGCTCTTCCAACAGGCGATCTAAAAGGTGTGAAAAATCAAGAGAAAACTCCTCTTGCAAACAAAGCAAAAATTTTCTTCCGCCCTTACATGGATCCATGCGAGATGCCAAGCAAAGATTATCCATTCTGGCTATGTACTGGCCGTGTTCTAGAGCACTGGCATACAGGCACGATGACTATGCGTGTTCCTGAGCTTTATAGAGCCGTGCCAGAGGCACTTTGCTACATGCACGAAGATGACGCTAAAAAACTTGGCGTGCTTCAAAATGAGATCGTTTGGGTCGAGTCACGCCGCGGCAAGGTAAAAGCAAGAGTAGATCTAAAAGGTAGAAATAAGCCGCCAGTAGGACTTGTTTATGTGCCTTTCTTTGATGAAAACGTATTTATAAATAAAGTATGCCTTGACGCTACTTGCCCGATCTCAAAAGAGACAGACTATAAAAAGTGCGCGGTTAAAATTTACAAGGCATAAAAGTGGCTGATATGGAATTTTCAAGTAGGCGTGAAGCTTTGAAATTTGGAGCTAAGGCAGCGATCTTAGCTCTTGGCGGAGGCTTTATATGGTCACTTAGTGCCAAAGCCTCACCGCTTGTACTTCTTAGACCGCCTGGTGCGAAAGCGGAGAAGCAGTTTTTGAAAAGCTGTATTAGGTGTGGGCTTTGCGTAGAGGCCTGTCCATTTGATACGCTAAAACTTGCTACTCTTGAAGATGGTATAAGCGTCGGTACGCCTTATTTTGAGCCTAGAAAAATTCCTTGTCATATGTGCGAGCATATCCCTTGCGTGCCAGCCTGTCCGACTGGTGCGCTGGATGCAAATTTAGTAAGCACAGCTGGCAAACTAGACATAAATAAAGCCAAAATGGGCGTTGCAGTGGTCGATATGAAAAACTGCGTGGCATACTGGGGCATACAGTGCGACGCTTGTTACAGATCTTGTCCGCTCATAGATAAGGCCTTGTATCTTGAGTATCGCCGCAACGAAAGGACGCAAAAGCATGCGTTTTTGCTACCAGTAGTTGATAGCGATATCTGCACGGGTTGTGGCGTGTGCGAGCGAGCCTGTATCACCGAGAAAGCAGCCATTACCGTGCTAAACCGCGAGGTTGTGCTTGGCAAAGTTGGCGATAACTACGTCAAAGGCTGGGTAAAAGAAGATGAAAGGCGCGTAGATGATGCCGACAGCAAGATAAAGCTCGACATCAAAAAGGCGACTGACTATCTAAATGGCGGTGAGCTATGAAATTTTTAATCTTAAGACGAATAACTCAAATTTCTATCCTAGTGCTATTTATCCTAGGGAATGTTTATGGAGTTAAGATACTTAGCGGAAATTTAAGCTCATCTTTGCTTTTTGGACAAATTCCACTAAGCGATCCATTTGCGGTGCTTCAAATTTTACTAGCAAGCTTTAGCGTTGGCATAAATGCGGTAATCGGCGCCATCATCGTCTTTGCATTTTACGCACTCATCGCTCCAAGGGCGTTTTGCTCGTGGGTTTGCCCAGTAAATTTACTAACCGACATTGCTTACAAGTTAAGAGAGAAATTTGGCTTTAAGGGTGAGAAAATTTTAAACGTAAGTAAAAATTTGCGCTACTACTTGCTAGCGCTCACTCTTATCTTAAGCCTAGCTCTATCAGTACCAGCGTTTGAGAGCATTAGCTTTATAGGTATCATCCAGCGCGGCATTATCTACGGCTCAGTTAGCGCCATTGGCATCGCTCTTGGCATAGTGGCCTTTGATATGTTCGTGCTAAAGCGCGGAATTTGCTCACATGTCTGCCCGCTTGGTGCATTTTACGCGGTGATATCAAAATTTGCTCTTATTAGAGTAAAACACGACGCAAATGCCTGCACAAAATGCATGAAGTGCAAGCTCGTCTGCCCAGAGGTGCAAGTGCTAGATATGATCGGCAAAGAGAGCCGCGCGGTTAGCTCAAGCGAGTGCATAAGCTGCGGTAGATGTATCGACGTTTGCGGCGACGGGGCGCTAAATTTTAGTATTAGAAATTTAAGGAGAGAAAAATGAAAATGAAAATAATGGCGCTTGGAGCACTATGCGCTGCCTTTTTAGCGGCATGTGCATTGAATAATCCAAGCATTAGTGATTCGCAAATCGGCTTTAGAAATGTCGATTTGTTAGATGATAAAGACGTTGTTTTAAAAGACATCAACTACACAAAAGAGCCAGCAGGTATGGCAAAGAGGTTTGACAGGTCTTTTGAAAATGCACCTCCGTTTATCCCACACGACACTGAGGGTTTGGTGCCTATCACAAAAGATTCAAATATGTGCGTAACCTGCCACATGCCTGAGTTTGCAAAAGATAGCGGAGCAACTCCTATCCCAGCTTCTCACCTTTATGACATCAGAAACAAAAAAGATCTTGCAGGCAAGCTTGATGATGAGAGATATAACTGCACAACTTGCCACGTCGAGCAACAAAATGGCGTAACTCAGCTAGTTGGCAACAAATTTAAGCCTGACTTTAGAGATAAAAACGGCTCACACAAGTCAAATTTACTAGACGTTTTAAATGATGGCGTTAAGTAATGCAAAGCAGGCGAGAGCTTTTTAGCAAAATTTTGGGGGCAAAACCTGCTCCCAAATTTATAAATCCACCATTTTTTAGCGGTGAATTTGACTGCGCTGGCTGTGAGGCTGGCTGCGTAAGTGCCTGTGAAAAAGAGCTTCTTAGCTTTGAAAATGAAAGAGTTGTTTTTAAAGTTAAAAAGCTAGGCTGCGACTTTTGTGAAGAGTGCGCCAAGGCTTGTCAAAGTAGCGGCCGAAAAACACTAAATTTAAACTTGCCAAAGAGCATAAACGCAAAAGTTAGCATAAATGTCGCTAGTTGCCTGGCGTGGAACGACACGATATGCTATAACTGTCTTGATGCGTGTAAATTTAAAGCGGTTGAGTTTCTTGGCGTTTTTCGCCCTATAATCAATCAAAACTGCGTGAGTTGCGGCGAGTGCTTTGATGTTTGTTTTAAAAATTCGCTTGAGATGGAGGCTTTATGAGAGTTTTATTTTTTCTTTTTTGCTTGTTAAATTTTATCTTTGCAAATGAGATCACAACGCCTATTAAAGAGATAGAAGCTAGTGCAAATGTGCTTAACACTACGCTGATAAATGACAAACTTTTTATCGCAACTGATGGTGGCACGGTTGAAATTTACGATCCAAAAGAGTCTAAATTTGACGAGATTATTAAAATGGATGATATAAAAACATATGTGAGCGATCATGAGAGGCCAAAAATTTTAAATGTCGATGAACTAAATGGCAAGATGCTCATCCTAAGCGAGGGTGACTACGCTACAAAGGTGCTTTATATAAGAGAAAATGGGCAGATGAGAAGCATAAAAATGGCTAATCAAGCGATAAAAAAGGCTCTATTTTTAGACGGTGAGCACGTAGCACTTGCCTCAATCAGCAATGAAATTTACTTTTTAAACCTAAAAAGTGGCGAAATTTATGATAATTTTAAAATATCAATCGCAATGCTCTCAGACATGGAGATAAGCGATGATAGAGGCACGCTAGCGATCGCTTGCGAGAGTGGTAAGGTCTATTTTTACAATGTTCGCACTAAAAAGATGGATAGAATTTTAGATATCCACACTGATAATATCTACGACATCGCCTATAAAAATGGCGTCATGATCAGTGGAGGCACCGACAGGATCGTTGGCATCTTCTCTGCTGGAACGCTAAAAAAGATAAACACTGGCTTTTTGGTTTATGGCGTGGGGCTTAGTAGTGACGGCAAGATCGCCGCATATATGAGCGATGAGATGAGCGATGTAAATTTAGTTGATAGTGCTAGCCTGGAAAATATCGCGATGCTAAAAACTGGGCAAAGCACGATAAATAGCATAGTTTTCATAAGCGACAACGAGGTCGTAACCTCTGCTTATGAGAAGAAAATTTTATTTTGGAGAGTTAGATGAATATTTCAAGCCTGATAGTCTATACGGATAATAAAAATGAGAGCGTAAAAAGCGAGATAAGCAAGTTAAAAGAGTGCGAGATCATCACTGACGCAGATGATAGAATCGTTGTGGTCGTTAGCTCAGAGAGCATAGAAGATGAGATCAGAGTTTTTAAGATGATAGAGGGCATTGGCGGCGTGGTGAGCGTTGCGATGGTTTATAGCTACCAAGAAGACGCTAAGGAAAATAGAGAGAGGCTTGAAGCAAACGGCAAGATAAGCGAAATCTTAACAAGCGATGACGTAAAAGCCGAAGATATCGCATATGGTGGTAGCGTGCATTATAAGGTGAGGTGAAATTTAACTCTCTTTTGAATAATAAAGAAATTTACAAATTTAATCAAGCTATTTTGCAAATTTTAAAATTCCATTCACTCGCAAGAATTGAC
>NZ_CALACG010000230.1 GCF_937890585.1 uncultured Campylobacter sp. | reverse complement strand
CCTCAAAATCCTCTTGTAAATTTGCTTTTTTAAGAGCTATCTCTATGTTTGAGCTTTGTTGTATCTCGCTATCTATCTCATTATTATAAACCATTGGGTTTTTAGCTGGGTTTTGCTTAGCATAGTACATCGCCATATCGGCTTTTTTGATGATATTTCTAGGATCGCTGATGTTATCTCTTGTCACTACGTGGATACCAACGACGCTCTTAATCGCAAAGTGATACTTATCTATTTGCAAAGGTTTTTCTATCGTATCTCTTAGCTCCATACCAAGCTTCATACGCTTAGTGTGGCTATTTTCTTCCATTTTCGAAAGCACGATAAACTCATCAGCGCCGATCCTTGCGGTGACCTCTTGTCTATTGCACGCTTCACGTATGCGCTTTGCTATCGCTTTTAAAATTTTATCGCCAACCTCATGTCCGTAAGAGGTATTTATATTTTTAAAGCGATTTATATAATAAACTGCGATCTCTTGCTTCTCGCCCAAAACGCTACACATACCTTTAAGTTCATTTAACAATGAGTCTCTGTTACCAAGAGAGGTTAGATAGTCTTTTTCAGATACACCCTCTAAGCTTAAATTTATCATCTCAAGTTCGTTTGTCTTTAGGTGCTTCTCTTTGTTTTTAGCATCATGTAAATTTTGCTCTGCGTTATATATCTCTTCGCTTTGATCAAGCACCTTCATAAAATAGCTAATGACAGCTCCAGCTACAATAACAAAAATTATAAGTAGATCGACATAGGATGAGAGGTTGGCTTTTATAAGTATTAGTGCAGCTGAGATGATAGGCACGAGCTTAGATGTTGTTTTTATGCCAACATCTGCTGCACTTATGCGCTTGTTGTCGCCCCTTAGGTAAAAAGCTCCAAGCATCAAGAGAAAAAATGGCACAAGATAGATAGAGTGCAGAGTAAAGTCATGCCCTTTGTTTATAAGCTCATTATAAAAAACATATAAATTTAATAGCGTAAAAATCGCACTTGCTATTATCAAAAAAAAGCCGCTATGCCTAATATAAAGATGGTTGCTATTAAAAATTTCACTAAGAGCGATGAATAAAATAGATAAATTTACAAAAATAGCAATGCTAGCAGCAAGCTCGCTAGGGCTTTTAGGATGGATCAATATATTAAAATCGCCCATGTCGCCAACAATGCAATAAGCAAGCGTGAAAACTAGCAAAAGGACATTAAAGCTATCGGCTAGAACTAGGATCTTTTTATCGCTAGCTATAAATTTGACCACAAAAAATATGCCAACAGCGGCCAATAGTAAAAACATAGGGAGCAGATCGAAAAAATCAAGATAAGAAATTTGCTCTTTGCTTCTTAAAAGAAAGTCTTCATTGACGCTTCTAATGGCATCAATAATCGTCCAAAGAAAGACCCCAAAGCATGCAGCAAGCCAGTGCATAGCTTTAAGCTTTGATCTATTCATAGAGATGTAGATACCAAGAACTACAAGACCAAAGCCAAAAAATATCAACAAATTTTCAAAAATTTTATAGTTTAAGATGCCGGCAAACTG
>NZ_CALACG010000229.1 GCF_937890585.1 uncultured Campylobacter sp. | reverse complement strand
GGCTAAAATGGCGAAAAGTTACATCTGCGTCTTTGACTGCGAGACGATACCTGATGCAAATTTGATAAGAAAAATTTACGGCATTGACGGGAGCGACGAAGATGTGAGCGTGCAGGCGATGGCATTGCAAAAAGAGGCCAGTGGGAGTGAGTTTTTGCCTGTGATGTTTCATAGAGTCGTGGCGATCTCTGCGGTGATGGCCGATGAATACGGCAAATTTTTAAAAGTCAGCACGATGGAGGGCAAGGACGAGCGCGAGATCATCGCTAAATTTTTAAAATTTATAAATGATTATAACCCAAGGCTTGTTAGCTTTAACGGTCGTGGCTTTGACCTGCCAATGCTTATGGTGCGTGCGATGCGCTACAACCTAAATGCAGCGGCATATTACGAGAGCGAAAACAAAGAGCTAAACAAAAACAAATGGGAAAATTATAGAGCTAGATATTCGCCTAAATTTCACCTTGACCTGCTTGATTTTATAAGCGATTTTGGAAGTGTGAGAGGGCTAAAGCTTGATACGCTTTGTGCTAGCTTAAATTTACCTGGCAAATACGACGTGCATGGCGATCAGGTGCTTGAACTATACTACGCTGGCGAGCTTGATAAGATAAACGAATACTGCGAAAGCGACGTGCTTAATACCTACTGGCTCTTTTTAAAATTTGAGCTTTTGCAGGCAAATATCTTGCAAGATGACTACATAAATCACCTAAACGTGATGAGTGAATTTCTAGCCAAAAACTGCGCTCACAGGGGATACACTGAGGTCTTTTGCTCTGCGATAAGTGACGAGCTAGAAAGAATTTCTGGCAAGCTAGACTACGAGATAAAGGTAGATAAAGAGGCTTTGGAATTTAGCGAATTTGATGATGTAAGGCCCATTAGCAAAGAGGAGCTAAACCGCGATATGCTGGGCGGTCTGCTTAAAAAAGCAAGCGATCTAAAGCCAAAAGAGCCAAAGAGCAAGACACTTTTTGAAGAGAAAGTGCCTGAGATAAATTTAGACGACGAATAAGCCAAAATGAAAGGAAAAATATGAAAATTTTAGTAACCGGAACAGCTGGATTTATAGGATTTCACCTTGCAAATGCCCTTGTGGCGCGCGGGGATGAGGTCGTTGGGTATGACGTGATAAATGACTATTACGACGTAAATTTAAAGCTTGCACGCCTAAAAACGGCTGGTTTTGACGTGAGCGAGATAGACTACGGCAAGCTTATCACCTCAAAAACGCATGCAAATTTAAAATTTATAAAAGCAGACCTTGCTGATGAAAAGACTATGAAAGAGCTTTTTGAGAAGCAAAAATTTGATGTAGTGGTAAATTTAGCCGCACAAGCTGGCGTTCGCTACTCGCTCATAAACCCAAAAGCCTACATCGACAGCAACATCACAGGCTTTATGAACATCCTCGAGTGCTGCCGCCACAATGAGATCAAAAATTTAGTCTATGCAAGCTCAAGCTCAGTTTATGGCCTAAATGAGAACATGCCATTTTCTACGCACGAGGGGGTCAATCACCCTATAAGTCTCTATGCAGCGACTAAAAAGAGCAACGAGATGATGGCGCACACTTATAGCCACCTATTTAATGTGCCAACGACTGGACTTCGCTTTTTTACAGTTTATGGGCCATGGGGACGCCCTGATATGGCGCTATTTTTGTTTGTTGATGCCGCGCTTAAAGATAAGACCATCGACGTCTTTAACTACGGCAAGATGAAGCGCGACTTTACCTACGTGGATGACATCGTAAAGGGTATCATCAAGTGTATCGACAACCCTGCTAAGCCAAATCCAGCTTGGGACGCAAAGCACCCAGACCCTGCCACCTCAAAAGCGCCGTTTAAGGTCTATAATATCGGCAACAACAGCCCAGTCGAGCTCATGGACTACATCAAGGCAGTTGAGATAAAGATCGGCCGTGAGATCAAGAAAAATTTCCTCCCACTTCAAGCAGGCGACGTGCCAGCGACATTTGCAGACGTTAGCGACCTTGTAGCTGACTTTGACTACAAGCCAAATACAAAAGTAAATGACGGCGTGGCTAAATTTGTCGAGTGGTATAGCGAGTTTTACGGGATCAAAATTTAAATGAGGCGTTGCGAGTGGGCCAAGGGCGAGCTTGACATAGCCTACCACGATAATGAGTGGGGCAAAGTCATAAAAGATGATAGAAAATTTTTTGAGATGATAGTTTTAGAGGGCTTTCAAGCAGGACTTTCGTGGCATGGAGTGCTTCAAAAAAGAGAGGCTATGAGAGCGGCGTTTGACGGCTTTGACCCTGAAAAGATCAAGCTTTATGGCGAGGTTGAGATAGCTAAATTTATGCAAAACGAAGGGCTAATACGCAATAGACTAAAACTAAAATCGCTTGCCACAAACGCCATTGCATTTTTATCAGTAACGCAAGAATTTGGCAGCTTTTATGACTATTTGTGGGGACATTTGCTAAAGAAATTTGACCCAAAATTTGACGGCAAACAGATCATCAATCACTATCAAAATATCAAGCAAGTGCCGGCAACTACGCCGATGTCTGACTTTGTGGCAAAGGAGCTAAAAAAGCGAGGGTTTAAGTTTCTAGGCTCTGTTAGCACCTATGCCTTTTTGCAAAGCGTGGGCGTGGTAGATGATCATATGGACTATTGTTTTTGTAAGTGCAAGGCTTGATTAGAATAATTTTTGCACTTTTGGTGCTTTTAAATTTTGCATTTTCTCTTGAACTATTACGCCTTAGCGAATTTAAAGATCAAAACGTAAGTGGCTGGCTAGCTAGCGAGAAGCTTGATGGCGTGCGTGCCTACTGGGACGGAGAGAATTTACTCTCAAGGCAGGGCAAAAAGCTAAATGCACCGCTAAGTTTTACTAAAAATTTCCCTAAATTTGCACTTGATGGTGAGCTTTACGCAAAGGAGCTTAAATTTGAAGAAATTCAAGCAAGCGTGATGGATAAGCTGCCAGATGAAAAGGCGTGGAGCAGGCTAAAATTTCACATTTTTGACGTGCCAGAGGCAAGTGGCGGACTACTTACCAGACTGGAAGTTTTGGCTAAATTTCTAAAAAATGAGCCAAATCAAAATTTGATCATCATAAAGCAGATAAAAATGCGTGATAACGCTCAGTTTTTAAAATTTACAAAGGACATTATCGCAAGAGGCGGCGAGGGAGCAGTCGTGCGTGAGCCAAATGTGCCATACGAGCGAAAACGAAGCAAAAATGCGCTCAAATTTAAGAAATTTAAAG
>NZ_CALACG010000228.1 GCF_937890585.1 uncultured Campylobacter sp. | reverse complement strand
ATACACAAGAACTGCGGCAAAGGCTGATTATTTCGCACAAATTCGCCCAGGTACAGACATACCATTTATGTATGGCATGATGAATCTCATCTTTGAAAATGGCTGGGAAGATAAGAAATTTATAGATGAGCGCACATACGGCATCGATGAGATCCGTAAAGAGGCTGCAAAATGGACACCAGAAGTCGTTGAAGATGTGACTGGAGTGAGCGCTGCAACTCTAAAAGAGATCACAGAAATTTATGCTAAAAACCGCCCTGGCTCAGTTGTTTGGGCGATGGGTCTAACTCAGCACACAATAGGCAGTTCAAACACTCGTATCGCTCCGATCCTACAACTAGTACTTGGAAACATGGGCGTAAGTGGCGGTGGCTGTAACATCCTAAGGGGCCACGACAACGTTCAAGGCGCAAGCGACATGGCAAACGCACCTGATAGCTTGCCTGGATACTATGCTAAAAACGAAGCTACATGGAAATATTTTGCCAAAATGTGGAAAGTGGATTACGAGTGGTTACAAGGAAATTTCGTAAAACCAGAGTGGATGATGAAGCCTGGATTTACCCTAGCTCGCTGGTGGGCTGGCGTGCTTGATGGCAAAGATGGCAACGACGCTATTGAAAACGCAGGCGATAGCCTAAAAGCTCTTGTAGTTATAGGTAACGGCATAACATCTACTGCACAGCAAGCAAAGGTTCAAGAGGGTCTTGACGGACTTGAACTTTTAGTACTTATGGATCCATTTGTAAATGATGCTGGCGTTATCACTAATAAAAAAGATGGCGTTTATCTTCTCCCAGCAGCAACTCAATATGAAACTAGCGGCACAGTCGTAGCTACAAACAGAAGTGGTCAATGGAGAAGCCAAGTATGTAAGCCACTTTATGAGAGCATGCCAGATCATGAAGTTTTATTTGAACTAGCTAAACGCATAGGCTTCTATGATGAGCTAACTCGCACTATAAGAGATGCCGATGGCAAGATAGAGTGGCCAGAAGCTACTACACGCGAGATAGCAAATATCGTAAAAAGTATCGGACTTACAGGCTGGACACCTGAGCGCCTAAAACGCCACCAAGAGAACTGGGATAAAT
>NZ_CALACG010000227.1 GCF_937890585.1 uncultured Campylobacter sp. | reverse complement strand
TTTGCCCAAATTTAGCCATTTATTTTGGATAAAAATTTAAGTTTATTTTAAAATAACAAAGCCAAGACCGATCTTATCTGTGTGCTTATCATAATCAATCAAGCTCTCGCCGTATCCAGTAAAATACTGCAAATAGCCATAAACGCCGCTTGAAAATATCGGAAACATATATGAAATTTCAGCTGCACCTTTATTTGTTTTATCAAAATGTAAGTTATTTCTTAGCATTAGGCTAAAGATGTGGTCGTTTAGGTTGTAGCTAAGCCTTACGTCGCCGTGTCCGATGTATTTTAAGATGTCCTTGTTATCGCCCTTGTCGCCAACGACTATCCAAGCTCTTGGCGAGACGCTAAAGTTGCCATAGACAAAGTCGCTTTGCACGTAGGCTCTGTTCCAGCTCCTTGATTTGCTGCCATCTCGTCCGTTTGACTCATGCAAAAGGCCAAATTTTAGATTTTGGATGCCGATTTTCTCTAGATATTTTGGTGAAGCAAAATTTAAGAAAATTTCTGGCTGATAGTTTGTCTCGCGAAACGGCGATGACTTTTTAGTAATCTGCCACCACGAAGTCTGCGTATAGGCTGCCACTAGGCTCTCTCTAAGGCCAAAAACGTCGTAAAATAGCGGCTTTGCAAGGCTTATTTGAAACTTGGTCTCAACGCTCTTTCGCCCATCATCTGGCATAGTTTTAGCGTAAGTTACTGGCAAAAGGTAGTTAAATTTATAAAGCTCGATGCCAAGTGCATTTTGCAGATGATGTTCGGCCTTGTTTTCTTGTGTGATCTTAGCCTGCTTTACCTTTGCTTCTGGCGTCGCTGGCTCGGAATTTAGACTAGCCTTGGAGGCTAAGCCTTGCGTGTTTATAGAGTTTTCGGCAATGCTTTTATAAATTTGCATGGCACCTTTTATATCGCCACTTTGCTCAAGTGCTTGCGCTCTTTGAAACTCGCTAAGTTCGCTTGCTGATAAAAGGCTAAAGCCAAGAGCCAAAAATAGTATAAATTTAGGCATCTCTTTGCTCCTTTTTTTGAATTTCGTTTGCTATTTTGTATTCTTCTGGGAAATTTACGTTAAAAAACTGCTCTTTATCATCAAAATTTACCACCTTAAGCTTGCAACTTTTTCTTAAAAGAGCTATTTTATGCTCATTTTTTAGATAGAGCTCTTTGGCTAATGTTGCTAAATTTGGGCTAAAAAAACCACAAAGCGAGTGTATATGCTCATCATCGCTAGCCACAACCATATCAAATTCATCTTTAAATTTAGCTAGCTCATCAAGGCTGGAAGGCTCAAAAAATGGCATATCAGCTGGGATGACAAAGACGCTGTGATCAAAGCTTTTTAGCACAGAGTAAAGCGCTAGCATCGGCGAAAAATCCTCACTGCTCTCATCTTTTATGAGCTTTAGTGGCGGGCTAAATTTTTCAAATTTAGAGCTTACAAAAACCTCATCAAAAACTTTGCTAAATTTAGCAACCTGATAGTGCGTAAGCGTTTCAAAGCCCCCAAATGGTAGTAAGGTCTTATCCTGTCCCATGCGCGAGCTCTTACCCCCTGCTAAAATGACGCAAGTTTGCATTTTTGTCCTTTTAAATTTCAAAAAATTACAAAAGTATAACCAAATTTTCTACTCTGGCTGGTTTTAAATTTATTGACAACTCGTTAAAAAAGCTTTGTTACTTTTACGTCATATCGTAGCTCAAAAGTACGAAGTAGCGGTCCTATAATATTCCTTAGATCATATTTATTCTAGTAGCTAATGTCACTTCTTTTTAAATTTTCACTTTTTTATTATTTTATTTTAATGTAACATTGGTTAAAGTTTTAATTTTAAATAAAAATGATAAGAAGGTTAGATGGCATCGATCGATGATCTACTAGAGCTTGCAAGGTATACAGCGGTAAAAGCTGGAAATGAAATTTTAAAATTTTACCCACCTCAAAGTTTAGATAACAAACTTGAAATAAAATTTAAAGAGGATAATTCACCACTTACGAGCGCTGATCTTGCGGCAAATAAAATCGTCGTGGATCTACTTAGTACAAGCAGGATAAAAATTTGTTCTGAGGAGCAAATTTTAGAGCCAAAAAAGGGCTATCCTTCTATAAAAGAATTTTGGCTTGTTGATCCACTTGATGGTACAAAAGAATTTATCGAAGCAAATGGAGAATTTTGCATTTGTATCGCACTTATAAGAAAGAGTAAGCCTGTTCTTGGAGTGATATTTATCCCAGCTTCAAGAGAGCTTTTTTATGCAAATGAAAATGGTGCTTTTAAAGAAATTTTAGATACAAAAAATGATGTCATAAAGCGAGTTGATCTAAATAGAAAAAGTAAAAAATTTAAAGAAATTTTATTTTTAAGCAGACGCGGCGACCCTCAAAAAGCAGAGTTTATAGC
>NZ_CALACG010000226.1 GCF_937890585.1 uncultured Campylobacter sp. | reverse complement strand
AATTTAAATTTCTAAAAAGACCTTACAAATTTATAGCTCATTAAAACGATATTTTCAAATTTATCCATTTTGTTTTCTAGTAAATTTGCAAGTTAGAACATTATAAATTTTAGCTTTCCGAAGTGTTTAGGTAATTGACGTAGAGTTAATGAAAGTTTATATAGACGTATTAAAACAAAATTGGCTAGACGCTCATAGTATCAAATTTAATGTATTTCAAATTTCTAAAACGAGCTTACAAATTTATAGCTTAAATTTATCCTACTAAATTTTAATGCCAAAGCTATAAATTTCTGAATTTAAGCTAGCTATTCTTGGTTAGTTTTAAAGAGCAATTGCTAGATATTTATAAGGAGAAAACAAAATTTCAAAATAGCCTATCTTGTGTTATAAATTTCCCAACTTTGCCTAAAAGATAAATTTTGCTTTCCTATAAATTTACGACCCAAAATGATATAAATTTCTAAATTTAGAGCCAGCTTTTTAAATTTTCGGTGTTGTGCTGAGCTACGGACTTGGCAGGGGGGGGTGTTTTTTGTGGTGGTTGTGGTGCAAATTTACGAGGAAGTTTGTGGAGTTTAAAGGGCAAGGGGGGCACTTGAAATATTAAATCGTATGCGGTATAAATTTCTAATAGACTATCTTAAATTATAAATTTAACCAGTTTCACCAAAAACCAAATTTCAAATTCTAAATTTTGACAATGTAAAAAGCATAAACTAGTAGCTTCTGCGCCACTCGTGCCAAACGATGCAACACTACTTTTTACAAACGCAGGCATGGTGCCATTTAAGAGCATTTTCACAGGCGAAGTGCCACGCCCGACACCACCTATCCGCACTAGCCCTCAAACCTGCATAAGAGCTGGCGGAAAGCACAACGACCTTGACAATATTGACTACACAGCGCGTCGCCACACATTTTTTGATTTAGCTTTGGCGAATACTTCAAAAAAGAGGCGACCATCTACGCTTGGGAATTTGTCACAGAGGTGCTAAAACTACCAAAAGATAAGCTTTATGTAACCGTTCATGAAAGCGACGATGAGGCGTTTGAAATTTGGAGCACTCACATCGCAAAAGAGAGAATTTACCGCTTTGGCGACCATGATAGCTTCTAGCAGTCGAGATAGTGGACCATACGGCCCTTGGAGTGAAATTTTTACTATCAAGACTGACCAGTTATGCGAGCGAAGATGGCGCAAATTTGATATGAAATGATCTGCGATATGGCAAATATACGAGCCAAAGCCAAAATCAAAAATACGAACAAAATACAATAAAAGAAAACCTAGCTCAGGTAAATTTCTAAAAAGCAAATTCTAAATTTATCCAGCTTCAAACAGCCTAAATTTACAAGTCAAACTCTACAAATTTCTAAATTTTACTCTAAAAAAGACGATATTTGTTTTAACTATCTTACAAAGGATTTGAGATGATAGGTGGCGTAAATGGAGCTAATGTAAATTTATATAGCGGCTTTCAAAACATTAGAGAGCAAAGCGCTAGCCGTAGTAAGCCCAGTGCGGACGAAAATTCCTTAAATTTATCATCTCAAAAATTAGTTCAAAACGCCAACCAAAGCAGTGATCAAATAAAATTTCACAAAGATGACGAGTCACTAAAATTTGCCAAAGACAACTCGCTCACAGGCATGGCCGCTAATGGCAAGATAAGCATCTGGGGCAAGCTCATGGGATACGACAAGCAAATGAGCCAAGACGAGATAGACGAGCTTAAGAGCTTTGTTAGCCAGACTGGAGCGCTTGGCTTTGGAAGGCTTTATGAATCGATCATCGGATACTATCCAACAAACGTCGATCTCTTCGCAAAAGAGTACACGTCAAAAGATGATAGCGGCACCTTGCTCGGACTTGGTCGCAAAAGCCATGTGGAGGGCTTTGAGATACTTGACAAGGACCTAAGCACTGAAGAGTTTAAAGATAAGTGGCTGGACTATGCGCTGAGGCAATATCTTGGCGAGAGGGTTGGCGTGGAGAGCATTACAATAGGCAAGAAGGCTATCTCAATGCTAACTAGCACAAACAAGCCACCGATCGAATATGAGACAATGCAAAGTATAAATTTCACTGACGATGAGAGCAGGCAGAGATTTTTAACGCTGATGAAGGCTGGCATGAAGAGCGGGGCGAAATTTAAAGAGGTAATAGAGGGCGTGCTGTCGCTTTACAATGTGCAAAACACGGACAAGCTTGACGGCAACAAGGTCTATGCCTCGGTGATCGGCCGAAGCGAGAAGCTAGCGACCTACGATATAAATAAGGACGAGAAATTTGCCTATCTAAAGGAGCTAATGCGCCTTGAAAAAAGCGGCATAGATATACTAAAGCTAATGGAGAAAAGCCAGAAAAAGCGAAATTTAGACGTAAAAGCCTAGCTGTTTATAAATTTAACCCCCCAAAGCCATCTTTTTACTTTCAAGTGATACAATTTTGATTTTAATTATTACATTTTGCTTTAAATTTGACGGGAGCTCTAATGAAAAAAGTGGTTTGGTTAAATCCTGTTGTAAAAAATATCTACGACTTTGCAGCGCTTAAAGAAATTTTGCAAAACAAAGGTTTTAGCGTAGTAGAGTGCGAAAAAGACCACGTTAAAAGCGTAAAAAACGCATACAAAAACGCTCTTGCGCAAAAGGAGCTTATTTACGATAGCCGCTGTCCGAGGGCTGTAAATTTCATCAGGGCAAATTTCAAAGAGCAAGCCGCATTCATCTCAAATTTAAACCCCATTTTGATAGAAAGCGCCATAGAGCTTAGCGCAAAGCTAAAAGAGGACGAGTGGCTTTACGTGACGACACCCTGTGAGGACTTGGCAGAGCTTGGCAGGGGGCTAAATTTAGCGCGAACCACATTTTTGACATGGAAGAGTTTTAAAGAGCAAAACTCTATAAATTTAAAGATGCGTAGTATCGAGCAAAGTCCGATACCGCCGGGATTTTTCACAAATTTGGGCGTAAAAACACTAAGCCTTGGTAGTAAAGAGAAGATAGAAAACGCCCTTTCATATAAATTTAGCGAGCTTAAAAACTACCAGATCATCGAGCTTTTATACTGCGAAAACGGCTGTCACAACGGAGATGGGCTGTGAGGGAAATTTTTAAAAAGAGCATTTTGATCTTAGCAATCTTTGCTATCTGGCAGGTCGTTTGCGAGCTAGAAATTTTCACGCCGTATATCTTGCCAAGCCCCATTGCAACCTTTAAGACGATGTATAGCATGAGCCTAAGCGGCGAGCTTGCTACGCACACCATCATCAGCTTTAAGCGCATATTTGCAGGATATGCTCTCTCCTTTGCCCTAGCGCTCGTGCTTGGTGGCATAGCGGCACTTTTGCCAAAGATAAGCGTTTATTACGAGTGGATACTGGAGTTTTTTAGAAACATCCCGCCGCTTAGTTTGATCGCCATTTTGGTGCTTTGGTTTGGCATAAACGAAACGCCAAAGATCATCATTATCATCCTAGCCTCGTTTTTTCCGATGTTTCTTAGCATTTCAAAGGGGCTAACGAGCTGTGATATAAAGCTCATCGAGGTAGGTAAAATTTTTGGCTTTAGTAAATTTGAGATTTTTTACAAGATCATCATAAAAAGTGCGCTAAAAGATATCTTTGTCGGCATGCGAATAGGCTTTGGCTACGCTATGCGCGCGATCATAGGAGCTGAGATGATAGCGGCGTCAAGCGGGCTGGGATACCTCATACTTGACGCTGAGGAGCTTTCGCGAGCGGACAGGATATTTGTCGGCATTTTTACGATCGGCATTTGCGGCGTGCTCATAGATAGGATATTTTTACTTTTGATAGCGAAATTTAGCCTTTTGCGAGGTGAAAAATGATAGAAATTTCAAATTTATCCAAGCATTTTTTTATAGGCGAAAAGCGTATCGATGTTTTAAGAGAGCTAAATTTAAGCATAAAAAAAGATAAGATCACCGTCATGCTTGGCAGAAGCGGTTGTGGCAAAACGACGCTTTTAAGGCTTGTTGCTGGTCTTGAGAGCGTAAGCCTTGGTGAGATAAAATTTAAAGAGCCAGCAAAGATCGGCTTTGTCTTTCAAGAGCCCCGTCTCATGCCCTTTCTAAACGTCTATGAAAACATCGTTTTTCCTCTTAAAAAGCAGGAGATCGAGCCAGCGAAGATAGAGGCTCTTATATCGATGATAGGGCTTAGCGACTTTAAATTTGCCGCTGTTTCGCAGCTCTCTGGCGGTATGAGCTCGCGTGTTTCGCTTGCAAGGGTGCTTGCATATGAGGCAAATTTGATCCTTATGGACGAGCCATTTGCCGCGCTTGATGCCTTTACTAGAGCTAGCATGCAGGCTGAAATTTTAAAGATACAAGACGGCAAAACCATCATTTTTGTCACGCACAACATCGACGAGGCGCTATTTTTGGCGGATGAGATCATCTTGCTTGAAAAAGGCGGTATAAAGTCAAACTACGATCTATCAAATTTAGCAAGGCCAAGAGATCTGCTAAGCGAGGAGCTAATAGCGATAAAACGCAAAATTTTGAGTGAAATTTAGGCAAATAAAATGATAATTAAAACCAAAATGAAGCAAAAAAATATATAATCTTGAAAATTTTTAAAAGGAGTAAGTATGAGAAAGTTTTTTAAGGTTTTGTGTGCGGCCTCTTTGTTTTGCCTAGTCGCAAACGCAAGCGAGGGCTTAGATAAGATCGGCATGACCTACGTCAAATCGCCGCTAAACGTCCCATCTATCGTCGATAAATTTAAAGGTTTTTACGCAAAGTCTTTTGGCGTGCCGGTTGAGTACTCTGAGATCACCTCAGGTGCGAAGCAGACGCAAGCTCTGGCTTCAAATTCGCTCCAGTTTTTAAACTGCGTGGGCGGCACTTCGGTCATACTAGCGGCTGCAAATAAGGCTGATATAAAGATCATAAGCGCTTATTCAAGGGCGCCTGAAGCCTTTGTGATATTTTCTAAAGATCAAAACATAAAGTCGCCAAAAGATCTAAAAGGCAAAAAGGTAGCAGGCCCAAAAGGCACTATCTTAAATGAGCTTTTGGTGAGATACCTAGCGCTTGGCGGACTTAGTATAAACGACGTAGAGTTCATCTCTATGGGCATCCCAGCTGCGCAAGCTGCACTTGAAAACGGCAGCGTCGATGCAGCGCTTCTTGCAGGACCAGCGGCCTACAACGCTCAAAAATCAGGCCTAAACGTAGTGACAACTGGCAAAGGCGTCATCACTCCAGTCATCGTCACGGCAACAAGCGGAGAGTTTTATAAAAAGCATAAAGACGTAGTTGAGAAATTTAAAAAGGCTCAGGACGAAATTTTAGACTACATCAAAGCAAACGAGAACGAAGCGCTTAAATTTACAGCTGAAGAGACTGGGCTTAGCATAGAGGCGGTAAAGAGCATGTATCCTCAGTACGACTTTAGCTCAAAGATCACGGCTGATGATATAAAAGCGCTTGAGGCTACGCAAGAATTTATGCTTGAAAGCAAGATGATAGAGCATAAAATCGATATAAAATCACTTCTACTAAACTAAATTTAAAGGGCAAATTTGCCCTTTTTTTTCACAAAAAACCACCAAAATTTAAAGCCAAAACGCCCCCAGCAAAAGCCTAGAAAACGTTTGTTTGCACTTTATCTGCTATAATAGCTAAAAAAATTAAGGAAAAAATATGATCCCATTTAGTGATGAAGAGCTTTTAAAACCAGTGACTGCGAGTTTGCAAAAGGTGCTGCCTATACTTGAAAATGACGGCGGCGGCATGGAGCTACTTGGCATAAAAAACGGCAAAATTTACGTAAGACTCACAGGGCATTGTCACGGATGTGCAGCCAGCACGACCACGCTAAAATACGGCATCGAAAGGCAGCTTCGCATCGACATTCGCCCAGAGCTTGAGGTCATAAATGTTCCGATCGGCGAGGAATTTGACATTGATAGATTATAAAAAAATAGGCATAAAATATTTCAAACGCTCTAAATTTAAAGATGCGATCTTTTACTTTTCACTAGCCTACGAGAAGACATGCGAGAAGGATCTGCTATTTTTGATACAAATTTGCTCTCTTGGCGAGGAAAATGCCGAGGAGGCAAAGCTCTTGTTTGACTACTACATGGCGAAAGTAAGAGCCGGCGAAGACGACGAGGGCGTGGAGGAAATTTTAAAAATTTTAGAGTCCAGAGACGAGGAGAGCGAGTACTTTGAAGAGCAAGACGCGATCAGCTACGAGGACTTTAAAAGGGCTGTTTATAAGGACGGCAGCTTTAAAAAGGTCTTTGAAAACATCATGTTCTCAACCAAGGTGATGATCTCAAACAAAGACGACTTTTTGGAATTTTTAGGAAATTTGATAAAAAATGACTTCATCGATATGAGCATGAACTACCTTGAGAGTGCGGCGGTGATGTTTGGCGGCGACGAGCGTATAGATCAGCTTTTTAAAGAGATACAAAAAAGACAAAACGATGAAAATATCAGTAGAAAATAGCTTCATAACAGATGACTCAAATGAGTGCGAACAGGGTGCATACTTTGTGCAAACCACTGCAAATGCGAAATTTGCAGAGGACGCAGTAAAAAATGGCGCTAAGATAATCACCCTTGAAGAGTGCAAAAAGCTTTTAAAGATCGATGAAAATCTAAAAATAGTTGGCATCACAGGGACAAATGGCAAGACCACAACGGCTGCGGCTATCTACGAGACTTTGCGAAATTTAGGTAAAAAATGCGGTCTAAGTGGCACCAGAGGGGCATTTATAGAGGGCGAGCAGATAGATGATAAGGCGCTTACGACAAGTGCTATTTTAAAGACACTCTCATACCTCAAAGCAGCCAGCGAGCATGGCTGTGAGTACTTTGTGATGGAGGTTAGCTCGCACGCGATCGCTCAAAAACGCATAGAGAGCTTAAATTTTGCTCTTAAAATTTTTACAAACCTAACGCAAGATCACCTAGACTACCACAAGAGCATGGAGGAGTACGCGAGAGTAAAATCAAGCTTTTTTGACGATGAGAGCGTAAAGCTCATAAACATTGACGATGGCGGAGTTAAATTTAACCCAAAAAACGCCTACACATACGCGATCAAAAAGCCAGCCAGCTTTGCGCCGATAGTTTATGGACTAAAGGACGGCATAGACGCAGTTATCAAGACGCCAAATGGCGATGTGGAGATAGACTCAAGCCTTCAAGGCGAGTTTAATCTTTACAACCTAATCGCCGCTCTTGGCGCCGTTTGCCTGCTTGAGCGCCCAGAAGCGGCCGCACTTTCAAAGGCGATAAGTAAATTTAAAGGCGTGAGCGGTAGGATGGAGGTCGTTAGCACCGATCCGCTAGTCATCGTAGACTTTGCCCATACGCCAGATGGTATCGAAAAGGTGCTAAACTCGCTTAGACATCTAAATTTGATCGCAGTCTTTGGCGCAGGCGGCGACAGAGATAGGACAAAGCGCCCTAAAATGGGAGCGATAGCCCAAAAATACGCAAGAATTTGCATAGTCACAAGTGACAATCCAAGAAGCGAAGAGCCAGAGAGCATAATAGACGAAATTTGCGCTGGCATGAGCCAAAATGAAAATTTGATACGAAACGCCAACCGCAAAGAGGCGATCGCGCTAGCCATTAGCAAGCTAGAGCCTGGCTGGGCGCTTGTCATACTTGGCAAAGGCGACGAGCCATATCAGGAGATAAAGGGCGTCAAGCACCCATTTAGCGACAAAGAGGTGGTGCTTGAAATTTTATCTCACTAACTTATGAAAGGAAAAACGATGAAGATTTTAAATTTAGCCCTTGTGGCTGCTTGTAGTGCGCTGCTACTAGGATGTGCCACTGCTCAAAAAGAGCCGCAAAAGCCACAATCTAGCGCAAACCAAAAGAGCTATCTGGTGAGCAACCTACCTCAAAATATAGAGTATGACGGCCAAATTTATCACCAAAAATACCAAAATGAATTTACGGTGGAGTACTATTTGGAAGATGAGGGCGGCTATGGATGGAGTAAGCTAATCAGCGTTACTTATGCGCCAAGCATCAAAAACATAGATGATTTTATAACAGCGATAAAAAAAACCACAGATCCAAAAAAGGGCAAATTTAAGATAGAAAAGATAGGTAGCGACAGCTCTTACCGTGAAGAAATTTACTATCCAGAGCCAAATAATCCAAAATTTAACAGCTATGAGATAACTCTAGACGTTGCCAAAACGAGCGAGTGTGGACTAGTTGGCGTATCTTTTGCTAGAAATTTTAAAACCCTTGACGAGCTAGAAAAGACGCTAAAGGCAGAGAAATTTAACGAGAAATTTTTAGCAAACAGACCAGTGATAGAGTGCAAATAAACTAAACAAGGCAGAAAATGACAATAGAAATTTTAGCTAGCAAGATCCACAGGGCCGTCGTAACAGACGCAAATTTAAACTATGTTGGCTCGATCAGCATCGGCGAGGAGCTTATAAAGGCTGCAAATTTGATAGAAAATCAAAAGGTGGAAATTTTAGACGTAAATAACGGCGAGAGATTTTCCACATACGTGATAAAGGGCAAAAAAGGCGAAATTTGCCTAAACGGCGCAGCTGCTAGAAAGGTCTGCGTTGGCGACGTGGTCATCATCGTGGCGTATGCTAGTATGAAATTTAAAAAGGCTAAGAAATTTAAGCCAACCATCGTGCACGTAAATAACAAAAACGAGATCATAAAGGAGTAGGCGATGTTTGAGGGATTTGACTTTTCAAAGATGGGGCAGATGCTTGAGGATGTGCAAAGGCAGGCCAAGCAGATGGAAGAAGAGAGTAAAAATAAAGAATTTGGAGCAAAAAGCGGCGGCGGGCTGGTAAGTGTGAGAGCAAACGGCAGTGGCGAGATACTTGATATCAGCATAGATGATAGCTTGCTTGAAGATAAAGAGAGCATGCAAATTTTGCTAATAAGCGCCGTAAATGACGTGCTAAAATCAGTTGAGGCCGATAAGAAAAACACCGCTTCAAGGATGCTTGGCGGACTTGCTTCGATGGGGATAAAATGAGACTAAAATATAAATTTGCCCTTGCATTTTTGCTATCAGCGCTTTGCTTAAATGCCGATCCTAGGCCTACGCAAGAGGACTTTAACGCCTGCTTTGAAAAGAACAAAAACTCAATCGTCTCGGTAAATAAACACTTTGGCGTGGCTATCACTAAAAATTTGATCGCAGTGCCAAAAAGTGACGGAGCTCCGCTTGGCGAATATGTCAAATTTGATCCATATTTGCAGCTCTTTTTGGTCCGCTCTAGCAAGGAGCTAAGCCCTGTCGTGATGGCTGATGAGACCAACGAGGAGCGCATAAAAAAGAGTACTTGGGTTGGAATTTTAAACGACGCAAACAACACCGTCATGGGTCACATCAAGTCTTTAGGGCAAAATTTAGGTGACTTTGACACACTAAGCTTCGAGTATAACGCGACTGGCGAGATAAACACGCCTTGCTGCAAGATGATAGGCATAGCTGTTGGAGCTGATAAATTTATACCAAACCGCTATTTAAAGCACTTTGTATCTTACGATGACGTCTATTACGGCGATATCGGCGTGAAGTTCTTGCAAAAAGAGGATAAATTTTTTGTTGGCCTTGTTGATCCACTGGGCCGCGGCAAGATGATGATGGTTGATGATGAGCTTGTTACGATAAATGGCATAAAACCAAAGAGCCTAAGAGAGCTAAATGAGATGGTGCTTTTTGCTCCAAAGGGCGCGAAGCTTGACATCATCGTGAAGCGTGATAGAGAGCAGCTACTCTTTCAAGTGCCAGTAAGTGGGGATGTGAAATTTAACCAAAGCCTTGATATAGACGCCCCTTCAAGCCTTGATCTGCCAAATTTAAATATCATGCCAAAGTCGCCTGAGAGCTTGCTTGATGATAAAATTTTGGTGGATTATGGTATCACGGTCGATAAAAATTTAGTCGTTACTAAGGTCGAGCCAAAGTCAAATGCAGAAATTTTTGGCATCAAGATAGGCGATAAAATTTTAGGCTACAACAAAGAGAGTGTGAGTAGCCGTGAGGGGCTTTTAGAAAAGATCGGCGACCTGCAAAATTTCGTGCTTTTATTTAGTAGAAATGACTTTCAGTTCTTTGCAAGAGTGCCAAAATGAGCCTACTTGAGGACTTCGTAAAATTTCTAAATGCAAATTTGCCAAAGGCGCCTAGCTTTCATCCTTACTACGAGGAGGCGCTTGGCGTTATGCTAAAGGCTGGAGGCAAGCACTTTAGGGCGCTTTTGCTTCTTGGTGTGGTCGAAAATGTCGATAAAAGCCTCACGAAAAAGGCGATGAGAGTGGCTTTGGGGCTTGAGATGATGCATACATACTCGCTCATCCACGATGATCTTCCTTCGATGGATAACGCAAGCCTAAGACGCGGCACGCCAACGCTTCACGTAACATACGACGAAACGACTGCGATACTTGCAGGAGATGCGCTAAATACGCATGCTTTTTATGAAATTTCACGCGCTGATCTGCCAGCGCAAACACGCATAAAATGCGTGGAAATTTTAAGCGAGAATGCTGGCGTTAGTGGTATGGTGCTAGGTCAGGCGCTTGATTGTTTTTTTGAAAATACAAACAAAGAGGATATAAAAAGAGCAAAGGCTAAATTTGGTCTCTCTGGCAAGATGTTAAGCCTTGATGAGTTAGTATTTTTACATATCCACAAAACCGCAAAGCTCATCGCTGCTAGCCTAAAAATGGGCGCAGTAATAGCAAATTTAGCTGAAAATGAGTGCGATAAAATTTACGATATCGGCCTAAAGCTTGGGCTTGCTTTTCAGATACAAGATGATATTATTGATCTTACGAGCGACGAAGCGGCTGCTGGAAAACCCGTGCATAACGACCTAGCGAAAAATTCATTTACAAATTTACTTGGTCTATCTGGTGCAAAAAAGAAAAAAGATGAGCTAATTTGCCAGATAGAAGAGGTGCTAAAACAGATAGATGCTGGCATAGCAAAGATGATCTTGGAGCTTACAGACAAGCACCTAAGATAAGCGCGTAAATTTAGTAAATTTATATCACTTTTTAGACATTTTGGGTAAAAATGCAAGGCAAGTTTTAATCACTTTTTTGTATAATCTGACGCAATAAAAGGAGATCATATGCTAAAAAAACAAGCCGATACTATAAGATTTTTGTGCGCTGATATGGTGCAAAACGCTAACAGCGGACACCCAGGTGCTCCTATGGGCCTAGCTGATATCATGGTAGTTTTAAGCAATTTTTTAAAACACAACCCTAAAAATCCAAAATGGCTAAACAGAGATAGGCTCGTTTTTAGCGGTGGTCACGCATCAAGCTTGGTTTATAGCTTTTTGCACCTAAGCGGCTACGATTTAAGCCTAGACGAGCTTAAAAATTTCCGCCAACTTGGCTCAAACACTCCAGGACACCCAGAAATTCACACTCCAGGCGTTGAGGTGGCTACTGGCCCACTTGGTCAAGGCGTAGCAAATGCAGTTGGTCTAGCCATGGCAGAAAAATACGCTGCAAACGTGCTAAATGAGCCAGATAATAAAATAATCGATCATAAAATTTACTGCCTTTGCGGCGACGGCGACTTAGAAGAGGGCATAAGCTACGAGGCATGTTCAATCGCAGGAAATTTAAGACTAGACAACCTTGTGCTCATCTACGACTCAAACAATATCACGATCGAGGGCGACACAGCGATAGCATTTAGCGAGGACGTCAAGGCTAGGTTTGAGGCGCAGGGCTGGGAGGTCGCACGCATCGACGGACATGACTATAACCAGATCGAATTTGCGCTTGAACAAGCTAGCGAGAAAGAGTCGCCATATCTCATCATCGCAAACACGCACATAGCACGCGGCGCAATGGAGCTTGAGGGCAGCCACCACAGCCACGGCGCGCCACTTGGCGAGGAGATCATCAAAAAGGCAAAGGCCGCAGCTGGTTTTGACCCTGAGAAGAAATTTGCCATTGACGAGGACGTGCTTTTAAGATTTAGAGGCGCCGTAGAAAAGGGCGATCTTGAAGAGGCTATGTGGAACAAAAAGGTTGAGGCATTAAGTGCTGAGGGTAAAAATTTGCTAAATTCCCTTCTTAATCCAGACTTTAGCAAGATCGAATTTCCAGACTTTAGCGACAAAAAGCTAGCCACAAGAGATACAAACCACGTTATTTTAAATGAGATAGCAAAAAAACTCCCTGGCTTTATCGGCGGTAGTGCAGATCTTGCTCCTTCAAACAAGACCGAGCTAAAGGGCATGGGCGACTTTCCAGACGGCAAAAATATCCACTACGGCATCAGAGAGCACGCCATGGCAGCTATAAATAACGGCATCGCTAGATACGGGCTTTTCTTGCCATTTTCAGCGACATTTTTTATCTTCAGCGACTATCTAAAGCCAAGTGCGAGGATAGCAGCGCTAATGGGTATAAAACACTTTTTTGTATTCACGCACGATAGTATAGGCGTTGGCGAAGATGGTCCGACACATCAGCCGATCGAGCAGCTTAGCACATTTAGAGCTATGCCAAATTTCTACACTTTCCGCCCAGCTGACGGCAACGAAAACGCAGCTAGCTGGCATGCGGCGCTAAATTTAAACGCTCCAAGTGCATTTGTACTTAGCCGCCAAGGGCTTGAGCCACTTGCAAAAGGCGAATTTGGCGAGGTTAGCAACGGCGCATATCTTCTAAGCTCGGCAAAAGATGCGAAGATAACATTTATAGCAAGTGGCAGCGAGGTTTCGCTCTGTGTAAAAGCAGCTGCAATTCTAGCTGAGCAAGGTATCGGCGCAAATATCGTATCAGCGCCTTGTTTTGACCTGCTTTGCGAGCAGCCAGCTGAGTATGTGGCTAGAATTTTAGATAAAAACACAACGATCATCGCAGTTGAGGCTGCAACTGGCTATGAATGGTATAAATTTGCCGACGCGGTTTATGGCATGAACAGCTTTGGCGCCAGCGGCAAGGCGAACGAGCTATTTGATCACTTCGGATTTACTCCGCAAAAGCTTGCAAATTTTGCTAGCGAACTTATATAAAATTTAACTTTGGGGAGTAAAATCCCCAACTGCAATCTACAACCAAAAAAGGCATTTTATGGAAATTTCTCACGTTATCGTTTTGGCCTTGGTGCAAGGCATAAGCGAATTTCTGCCTATTTCAAGCTCAGCTCATCTCATCTTGGTACCAAAGCTACTTGGCTGGCCAGATCAAGGGCTTGCTTTTGACGTGGCAGTGCATGTTGGTACGCTAAGTGCGATACTTTTTTATTTTAAAGATACGATTTTTAAGCTACTTCGTGACTTTTTTGCCTCGATCGCGCAACGAAAGATGGTGGGCGATAGCCTGCTTGTCTGGTGCGTTGGATTTGCCACTATCCCAGTTGGCATTTTTGGACTTTTGTTTAACAATGTGATCGAAGAGTACGCAAGAAGCGGCGTTGTAATCGCTGTTACTACGATCGTCTTTGGCATCGCACTTTACTTTGCTGATCTTCGCTCGACAAACAAGAGTGAATACGAAATGACCATAAAATTTGCTCTTATCATTGGTTTAGCGCAGGCTGTGGCGCTCATCCCTGGCGTCTCAAGATCAGGTATAACTATGACAGCAGCCTTATTTTTAGGATTTAGCCACAAAGGCAGTGCAAATTTCTCATTTTTGATGTCGATCCCAGTCATCATCCTAGCTGGCGGACTTGAGAGTATCAAGCTTATAAAAGATCCAAACGCCTTGCCTTGGAGTGACATCGCCCTAGGCGTCATCATAAGTGCAGTTAGTGCTTATATTTGCGTGAAGCTATTTATGGGGATCATCTCAAAGGTCAGAATGCTGCCATTTGTCGTTTATCGCCTCATTTTGGGTGCGTTTTTGCTCTATCTATTTTTATAAATTTAAGTTGTAAAATGGCTAGGCTAAGACCTAGCCAAAATGATAAATTTGCCAAAAAGCTTGGCAAATTTACTCCTCTTTTTTATCTTTTTTTATGACGTTTAAAAAGTCTTTTGCGGCTTGATAGGCTCTATCGCCAAATTTCTTAGCTTCTGTTTTTATATCCATTTGTTTGATATCTTCAAGCTTGTCGTTCGCCTTTTTCTCAAACTCCGCGATATCTTGTTTGAGGCCTTCAAGCTTATCATTTGCGTCAAAATTTAGCTTTAGCTTTTTGCTCTTGTCATTTAGCTCTTGCTTTAGAGCTTCAAATTTATTGTTTGCCTCGCTCACAAGCTTAGCAACGCCGTTTGATTTTAGCTCTTCAAGCCTTGAGCTGATCTGCTCTATCGCTTGATCGCTTATGCGTTTAAATTTTGCTAGATTTGTGTCAAGCTCGCTATTTATCACGCTTTCGATCTCACTTTTAGCTACGCCGTCAAATTCGTTTTCAAGCTCTTTAAGAAGCGCTATAAACTCTTCATCTACGTTTTTTAAATTTAAAAGCTGTGAGTTTAGCCTTAGCTCATCTGGAGCAAATTTAGCCTCATCTTTTAGCTTTTCAATAGCTCTTAAAATGCCATCTCTCGTGCCATTTATCGCGCCTTTTATGAGCTCTTTTGCAAAGATATGCCCCTCATTTGCTAAATTCCCCGCTGCACTGATGATATTTTTTGAAATTTCAAACATTCGCTCTTTGCTAAACTCCCCACCTCTTATCGCAGAATAGGTCATATTTTTAGCTATCGCGCCAGCGGTCTCTTCTACATCCTTTGCGCCCTCAAGCGTAGTTAGAAAGGCGATTTGAGCGCTCTCTTTTAAGATGCCAAGCATTCTCGTTTCTCTAATGATCGCATTGTTTAAAAGCTCTAAAATTTCCTCTTTTTCACCAAAATTTCTATCTTTTACGACCTCTTCAGCCGCTTCAAATGAAATTTTTAGCCTATTTTTTATCTCTTCACGCTTTGTCTCGATGGCTCTATTTATCTCATCTCTTTTATCAAATAGCTCATAAAGCTCCTTCTCTTCACCGCTAACTAGAGCTTGATTTATCCCCTCCATCGCGCTTTTTAGATTTTTGGCATTTATGAGGCTCTCTTTGTCCATCTTGTTGTAAAGCTCATTCATCTTTTGCTTCAAAAGATCAGGCAGTGCGTTTTCATCTTTGTCTGAGACGTCCTTAAAAAAGTCGTTGCAAAGAGCTTTTATGCTAGTTAGTAGCCCCTCGCTATCTTTATAATCACGTAAATTTTGCTCAAGTTTATCCATATTTTTACCTTATAAAACGTATTTTGCTTCGTGTTTTAGGGCTGAAAATATCTCCAGTCTCTCTTCTTCGCTCAAAACTAGCACGGTTAGATCATAGCTCGCGTACTTTTTATCCTTGCTAAATTTAGAAAAAACTAGCTTAAATTCCCTATCTTTTACTATATCTTTCACCTTTGCCTCTGCCTCATCACTCGCATCAAAGATCACTTTGTACTCCCAGTGTGTTGGGTAGTCGATCTTTGGTTTTTTATTATTTAGATCGCATATACTCGCCACTTTTGCCTCCTGTTTTGCTCTCTAGTACGATGTTGCCGATCTCCATACCTTTATCTATGGCTTTTACCATATCATAAATAGTAAGAAGTCCCACGCTTACGCCTGTTAGCGCCTCCATCTCGACGCCTGTTTTGCCCTCTATCTTTACGCTTACAAAAAGCTTGAAAGCGCAAATTTCAGGCAGCTCCTCGATGTCACAATCCACGCCCAGAATGGCCAGTGGATGGCACATAGGTATTAGCTCGCTTGTCTTTTTAGCGCCCATTATCGCAGCGACAACGGCTGTTTGGATGACTGGTCCTTTTTTGCCTGTATTTTCTTTGATCGCCTTAAAAGCATCTTTGCTCATTTTGATGATACCACTAGCAGTTGCTACTCTTTTAGTTGGATCTTTTGGGCTTACATCGACCATCTTTGGACGGTCTTTTTCATCTAAATGTGTTAGCATTATCTCTCCTTTTTTTGGTGGATTATAGCCTATTTAAACAAATTTAAGTTATCAGCAAATTTAAGCAAGCCTAATAACTGCTCTGTGGTGTAATCATAATCCAGTTTCACCGGTGCAGAAAAATCGCATAATAACGCAGGAATTGGGCGACCATAAATACCTGTCTCTTATACACATCTC
>NZ_CALACG010000225.1 GCF_937890585.1 uncultured Campylobacter sp. | reverse complement strand
GCTTAGATATAATCCGTTAAGAAAAAATTTAAGAAGGGAAGTTTGGGAATTTATGGCCGCTGAAGAAACTCAAAGAAAACGCCTAAATACAACCAGGACGGTTGCTTTTGTCGCTTTTATATTAACGGCATTTTTTGTGATAGAGAATTTAACAGTTTTTTATTTTAAATACAACAACGCACTTTCTGAAAACAACTTTGACCTTGAGAAAAAAACTCAATATATGACCTATCAATATGTTGATTATTTTAAAAATATCAGCAAATATGACGTATCAAATTTTCAAGATCATATAGCCAGCAACTCTGTTGGTGACGCCTTTTTGCTAAAAGATAACGGCAAAAATGGCTTTAGAGTGGTAGCCTCATCAAAAAAGAGCTTGATCGGTCAAGACTACAGCGACAATAGCTGTGGCGACATCTACTCTCACGACTTTCAAAAGGACTATTTCAAGGCTGAAATTTTGCCTGAAAACAGCGCAAAGATATGTATGTTTGTGCCAGTAGGCGACTACATTTTTGGCTTTAAAGCAAACATCAATCAAAAGATCATCGGCATGAACGACCAGTTCTTTTACAAATGGCTCTTTCAAAATTTACGCTTTACCTTTATATTGAGCGTGCTAGGGCTTTTCTTAGGGCTTATAATTTGTCTATTTTTTGTTTTTAAATATAAAAAAGTCGAGCACAACTACGAAAAGCTAAAGATCGAAAGCACCGAAAAGATCGAGGAGCTTAGCAAGAAACTCTATATCGACCCGATGACTGGACTTTTAAACAAGGCTGCGCTCATCAAAGACGTAAACGAATACAAATATCCAAAAGTTATCCTCATGGATATCGACGACTTTGGTAAGATGAACGACTACTACGGCAGATACGTCTGTGATCAAATTTTGATACAGATGGCAAATTTGATAAATGAATTTGCGCAAAATGAAAATATGAAGGCTTACTGTATCGAGGCGGATAGATTTGCTTTGGTTGAAGATAATAACGAATTTATCGATAGATACGAGGAGCTGGCTGAAAATTTGCTTGACATTTTTAAAGGCAGAATGCTAAGCATAAAAGATGAAAATGGCGTAGAGATCGATGATATAGAAATTCATAGCACCATTGGCTTTGCACTTGATAGCGACCAAACGCTAAGAAAGGCGACCATCGCGCTAAAATCAGCCAAAAAGCTTGACAAAGACTATGTTTGCTACTTCAAAGGACTAAGCGAAAAAGACGACTATGCAAACCAGATCGAGCGCTCAAAGCTTATCCAAAATGCGACTATAAACGACAATATTGTGCCGTATTTTCAGCCGATATTTGACGATAAAAAGATCCCTGTAAAATACGAATGCTTAATAAGAATTTTAGACCGCGACGACGTCATCTCACCAAGCGTCTTTTTGGACATCTCAAAGCGTATCAAGCGTTACGCAGACCTTGAAAAACAGCTAATTAAGAAGTGTTTTGACCACTTGATAGAGGATCCAAATTTGGTTCTTTCTATAAATTTAAGCAGCCGAGATATGATAGATGGCGACGTTAGCGCACTTGTTTTAAATTTACTAAACAAGCACAATGTCGCTGGCAGGATAGTTTTTGAGATAGTTGAAGACGAGGAGCTAAAAAGTGCTGAGCGCGTCTCAGTCTTTATCGAGAGAGCAAAGAGCATGGGCGCTATGATAGCGATCGACGACTTTGGCTCTGGCTACTCAAATTTCTCTTACATCATAAAGATCAAGCCAGACTACGTGAAGATCGATGGCTCTATCATCAAGGATATCGATATCAACAAAGATTCATACTCGATTGCTAGTGCGATCGTGGCGTTTGCAAAGGATCTTGGCATAAAAACGATCGCCGAATACGTCCACTCGAAGGAAATTTTCAACGTTTGTAAAGAGATCGGTATCGATGAATTTCAAGGATTTTATTTAGGAACCCCGTCTAAAAAGGCGTTTTAGTGGTAGTTAGCTTTTTAAAAGAGCTTTTAAAATTTCGCTCTATCACGCCAGATGATGCTGGTAGTTTGGAGTTTATCGCTAAATTTTTACCTGATTTTGAGGCTAAATTTATAGAAAAAAATGGCACAAAAAATCTCATACTTTCTAAAATTTATGGAAACGGCGAGCATCTAGCCTTCGCAGGACACGTCGATGTCGTGCCACCAGGTGATGGCTGGGAGAGCGAGCCATTTAGCCCACTTGAAAAAGATGGCTACATCTACGCAAGAGGCGCGCAGGATATGAAAAGTGGCGTGGCTGCCTTTGTTTGTGCTGCTAAAGATGCAAAATTTGATGGCAAACTAAGCCTTATCTTAACAAGTGACGAAGAGGGCGATGGCACTTATGGCACGCCTTTGGCGCTTGCGTATCTGCACGAGATAGGTGACCTGCCAAAATTTTGTGTCGTGGCTGAGCCAACTTGCGAAAGGAAATTTGGCGATAGTATAAAGGTTGGCAGACGTGGTTCGGTAAATGGCAAGATCGTGATAAAGGGCGTTCAAGGTCACGTGGCATACCCAGAAAAATGCGTAAATCCAGTAAATTTGATATCTCCACTTTTAAGCAAGATAGCTGATCACGATATGGACGGCGGGAGTGAGTTTTTTAACCCAAGCAAGATCGTGGTGACGGACATTCGTGGTGGCATGCAAGTTTGCAATGTCACTCCAAGTGAGCTTAGTATAATGTTTAACGTTAGAAACTCAAATTTAACTGATGTAAATGACGTTGAGAGCTATCTTAGAAGCGTTTTAGATGGGCTTAGTTACGAGCTTAGCATAAAGCAAAGCTCGAAGAGATTTTTAACGAACAAAGATAGCAAGATAGTAAAAAATTTAATGACATCTGTT
This sequence comes from uncultured Campylobacter sp., assembly GCF_937890585.1. Taxonomy (GTDB): domain Bacteria; phylum Campylobacterota; class Campylobacteria; order Campylobacterales; family Campylobacteraceae; genus Campylobacter_A. Next base: position 213 of record NZ_CALACG010000225.1, on the reverse strand, counting down.
ACAAAGATCACAGGCACTGCGCCACTTTTAAATACAAAGGGTGGCACGAGCGATGCTAGGCACTTTGCTGAGTTTGGCGTAGATGCGATAGAATTTGGTGTCATAAACGACCGCATACACGCCAAAAACGAACGTGTCAGCATCAGCGAAGTAAATAAACTTTATGAAGTTTTTAAAGACCTTATAGAAAATTTTCACTAATCTATTTTTTAT
>NZ_CALACG010000224.1 GCF_937890585.1 uncultured Campylobacter sp. | reverse complement strand
TTTATGAGCTTAAAAATATCTTTATCATCTTTGTAAGCGAAAAGATCCACCTCATCATCCCAAAGAGCGGCGAGAGCAGACAAATGATCCAGCTGCTAGCCAAAAACACTAAAAAGCCAATACTAAAATTTGAAAATTTAGACTACCAAAGCGTCATGGCCTAGCATAAATTTTATTTGATATAGTTTAAATTTTTAAACTTTTTACCATGTGAAAAAGATGTGAAAAACTAAAAAACCAAGAGAAGAATTTCCTACTCCAGCGAGCTTTTTATAAGCTCCTCAAAGTCTTTTGCATTCATCGGTTTGCCCCAGAAGTAGCCTTGTATCTCGTCGCAGCCAAGCTCCCTTAAAATTTCAAGCTGAGTCTCGTCCTCAACGCCCTCAGCGATCGTTTTTAGCCCGATATTTTTAGCAAATGTTATAACGCTCTTTACTACGTCTCTATCTATCTCGTTTGTAGCGATGTTATCAACTAGCTCTTTTGCGATCTTTAGCCTATCTAGCGGGTACTTTTTGATGTAGTTCATCGACGAAAAACCAGTGCCAAAGTCATCGATCGAGATACTCATCTTATTTTGTGAAAACTCAGCCAAGACAGTTTGCATGATCTCCTCGGCATTGACGAGGCTTGCCTCTGTAAGCTCGATGTCTATGCACTTTGGATCGATGCCGTATTCGTTTACGTAGTTTAAGATATCAGATGAGAAATTTATATTATCAACCTGTTTTGGCGAGATATTTATACCTATTTTTAGGTTGATACCATACTTTTTGTTCCAGTAGCTCATCTGCCTTATGGCCTCACGCGCCACCCATGTTCCAATACTATTTATAATAGAGCTTTGCTCGGCTATCGGGATAAATTTAGCTGGACTTACAAAGCCTTTAACCGGTGAGTTCCACCTAATAAGCGCCTCAGCCCCTATGATCTTTTTACCATTTAGCAGGTATTGCGGCTGGAAATTTAGGCTAAATTCATCGTCAAAATTCATCGAATTTAGCAAAATTTCTATGTAGTTTTTCTCCTGAATTTGCTCTTTTATATCATCATAAAAGACATATTTTGTATTTGCATCTTTTTTAGCTGCGTCAAGTGCCGCTCCAGCTTGCATGATGAGGTCATCAGCCATTATCTCGCTAGTTTGCGTTGAGCTTATACCTATCTTTGCCCCAAGACCTATCTTGTAGTCTCCAACTACGATCTGCTCGGCTATAACCTTTAGTAGATAGTATAAAAATTCTCTAAAATGACCATCTTCTTTTTGCTTTAAAACTATCATAAAATCATCACCACCAAATCTTGAGATGATTGCACCCTCTGGCAAGATAGTCTTAATCTTTTTAGATAAATTTAAAAGAACCTCATCGCCCACGTAATGGCCATACGTATCATTTATTACCTTAAAGTGGTTAATATCGATGCTATAAGTATCTATCTTTTCGCCAAGCGCCTTTGTCTTTATCATCTCAGTAAGCTTGTCTAAAAATGATTTTCTGTTTAAAAGACCAGTTAGCGAGTCAAATTCACTAAGCTGTTTTAACCGCTGATTCTTCTCTTCAAGCTCCCTAATGCTCTCTCTTATCTCATCATCGAGCTTTGCGATTATGATTTTTTCTTTGCGAGCTAATTTTTTTGTATTTTCACTATATGAAATATTATAAGTTATCGCAGCATATACCAACAAAGTCATAAGCAAAAAAGCGATCCAGATAGAGTAAATTTTACCAGTACCAGCAAGACCAAGAGCAACACAACTAACGATTAACAAAATGGCGACTTTTTCTATCAATACCATTTGAAAATCTATCCTATGAAGCCTTATCTTGATATTTCCTTCATTTTCTACCAGATGCAAACTGGCCATGAAAATAATAAAAAATGCAACCTTAAAAAAGACATCATAATGAACATCTGTAGGCTCAAGGCCAAAATAATCCCTAGTTGAATAATATGTATCACAGATAGAAATAACCAACATCGAAAGCAGATATAGTAGCAAGCTTATATGCCTTTTTCTGAAATTTATCGAAAAGAATGTGACAAATATCATACAAAACATACAAATATCCATTACGATGTAAGCAAGATTTAAAAGATATTCTTTGTTTAAAATCACCGCAAAATTCATATTAAAAACAGCAAACCAAAAAAAGCTAGAGGCTACAAATACTATAACTAGCATATCTACGACTACTTGCTGCCATATCATTCGCTTTAAAATTCTAGCAAGTAGTGTAACGAAAGCTGTCAAAAACATTGCAAATGGCATTAGGTATAAAATTTGCATAAAGCTTCTGCGAGAAATATTATTTTCACTAAAATCTAAATCATTATAAAGCATCCATAAAACATCAGCAACAACCCACGCTGCAACACCTAAAACTATATAAAGCCAGTATGAGTTTAAATTTCTGCTATCTTTTACCCTAAAAAATAAAAATAAAAATAAAAAAGCATCAAAAACGATAGATGTAGCAGTTAGATATAAAAAATTATCCAAATATATAGCTGTAAAATATGTAATAAGGAGAATAAATATAAATAAAAACGATCCGCTATGAAAATTTGTCACTCTATCAAGCACGGCTCTTCTCCGCTTCCTGGGCTAGCTTTTGCCACCTTTGCCACTCGCCACTATCATCGACGTCGTTTCCGATAGCCTCGTATCTAGCGTAAAAATGCTCAACAAAT
>NZ_CALACG010000223.1 GCF_937890585.1 uncultured Campylobacter sp. | reverse complement strand
CAACTCTTTTAAAACCGGCACAACATCATCATAAGACGTCATTTTGTTTCCTTTTTTAAAAAAATATTTCATTTTGTATTGACATATACATCATTATGATGTATAATCCACTCATCAAAATTATTTTTGATAACAATTATAAATCGTAAGCCATAAATGAGGCTTAAGAAAATAAAAAAGGATACGAGATGCCAAAAGATAGCATTTTAGACGAGATAGGCGACTTAGAATTTGAGCTTACGACTTGCGAGGCAGATATAAAAATCTCTAAAAAAAAGATGCGCTACTTCAAAGAGCAGATTGACGCTCTCACACACAAGCGCGAGCTAACAAATAAGACTTTTTCGCTTTGTTCTTTTATTTCAAGTGGCGAAAGTATAAGGCTAAGGCGCAAAATAGACCGCTTAGACGAGCTTATTGCTATGTATAAAGCCGACTTAAAAGATGCTGGCAAAACAAAGATAAAAGCAGAGATCAGAAAAACAAAAATATTAATCATGCTAGACGGACTAAGTAAGGAGTAGAAATGCTTACACTCTCGATGATGGTATATAACGAGACAGGTATAAATTTAAAAGAGTATTGCAAACAAAGAGGACTACCTCAAATCTCAAATGGCTCATACGTGAGTAGGCGAGCGGCGAGAGTGCTAGACGCTGACGGCATCCCTTGGCGTGAGTCGTCAAACGCCCAAATAAGTGGCGGATCAAACGGCGCGGTGTTTTATATTAGCGAGGGGGTGGTTAAAGCGCCAGATGGCAGCTCGCGAGAAATGGATAAAAAAGAGGCAGAGGAGTTATTCCGTGCATACGACTAAAACGATAGGCGAAATTTTAGCTTTTATTGACGCGATGGCGGCGCTTGGCTATGAGGTCGAGCTAACAAAAGACGGCAATTTTAAGGGCATGAGAAAGGCTAAGAAATGAATACAGAGTTACTTGAAAATTTAAAGAGATTTTTTGAGGTAAGAAATGCTATCGATAGGTTAGATATGCAGATAAAAGAGTTAAGAGAAGACCGCAAAAATTACCTTGATACATTAGAAAGACTAAGTGACAAGATAGAAGTAGGGCTCCACCTTGAAAAAGAGGAAGGTAAAGATGAGTAATTATGCTTGGCTTGTCGTATTTTGTATTGCGGCGATGATTTGTGCGTTATTAGAAGAGTTGATCAATAAATTTTGATCTTGCATTTGATAGAGGAGTATCGATATGAGCGCTAAATTTAAGAGTGTCAAAAATGCCAAAGGGCTAAAGGTTGATTTTAGCACTGGCATTGATGCGTATCGTTTTATCCTCTCAAAGTCTAGCTTTTTAAAATTTATGAAGAAGATAGAGCTAAATACAAAACTAAGAAACATTAACAGAAATAAAGCGATCACGACTTACGTCAAAGAAAAATATAAAAAAGATAAGCCAGACGAGCCGCTTTTATTGCCTGAAGATGTGAAGTACAAGATCCGCTATGTGAGCTTTAAAAGAGGCGTGACGAGCTTAACTAACTCGATGATCGTAATTGAGAATTCAAACGAGCTAAATGATCTTTGTAAAAAGCGTAAAAAACCTTACGGCTACTATATAAAAGTAGTCTTTGCAGGACTTTACCAGCCTAGCCGTGAAGTCTTTAAAGAAACTTACAAAGTGCTAAGTAAATTTTTAAGACGTTTTAAGCCTTACGAATTTGACATAGCGCACGACTTTAAGTGCGACGAGCAGGCAGGGTCAAGCTCAAAAGAGTGGTTTGCAAAGCGTTTTACTCGTTTTGGTGACAAGTTTATAAGCTACAAAACAACTATATATGAAAACGAGTGTTATGAGCGATTTTACGGCTTAAAAAAGGTCTGCTTTTACGACAAATTCGAAAAGCAAACAAACTACCACCATCAAAAGCTAGACGAGAGTTTAAAAGGGTGGCATAGGCTAGAGCTTACATTTAGGCTAAGGGACAAATTTATCGACCACGCAGAATATGACCGCTTGGCGGAGTATGTGGCCGTGATGGATGAGATGATTAACCGACTAACGGGTAACGCCTATCCTTACGGCGTGGATATTGGTGTGCTTGGCGAGCAAGTGGCTTTTATAAAAGATAACAGACGTCATTTATCTTTTACAAAATCCGCATAAAAAGGCAGAGTATGTTTAAGACACAAAAAGCGGCATTTGCATTTAGCAAGGATGAGCTAAGAAATTTAGTTGAGGGCTACCCCTCTATAAGACATTTGAGAGAGGCTTATGCGATGAAAGCAGAAAAGACGCTAAAAGTATATGTTGCAAGCCCCTATGATACGGTGCTAAATGCAGGCTTTAGCGTTGGCGATGCCTTTTATTTAGCAGGCAAAGCACAAGATAGGGCTAAGCATATCTTTAGCTCGAAATTTAGCTTTTTCGTGCCAGTTTTGGAGTTTGGCGAGCTTGATATAAGCCGCGACGAGGCTATGAAAAAGTGTTTTGGTGAGCTTAAAAAGTGCGATTTTCTCTTTATCGCCGACGTGCTTTACAACGATAAAAGCAAAGGGATAAAAGAGGAGTACGAATTCGCAAAAGCCAATCATATATGTGTAGTTTTTGAGAATTTGCAGATCAAAGAGCGATTTTTAAAGGGTGAATGATGAAAATAGAAAAAATAAATTATATGAGCTACAAGGATGCGGCAGCGATGCTAAATTTAAGCATCATAACGATCAAAAAATGGGCGCAAAAGGGCATCATAAAGCGCTACGCCGTAACTGCTAGAAGTGTTTTTGTCGATCGCGATGAGATTTTAGAGCTTATCAAGAGCAAAGAGGCGTAAGATGGACGTTTTAGATCAAGTTATAAGCGATGACTACGCTATTTATAACGGCGATAGTTGCGAAGTGATAAAGGGCTTTGAGGATGAGAGCGTGCATTATATTATCTATTCTCCGCCCTTTGATAGTCTTTATACTTATTCAAACTCGGATCGTGATATGGGCAACTCGGACAAAGGCGAATTTATGGTGCATTTTGAGTTTTTAGCTCGTGAGCTTTTTAGAGTGCTAAAAAGTGGGCGATTGATGAGTTTTCACTGCATGAATTTGCCATATTCTAAATTTAAGGATGGCTATATCGGCATCCGTGATTTTAGAGGCGAGCTTATAAAGCTTTTTGAAAGCGTGGGATTTATTTTTCACTCTGAGGTGTGCATTTGGAAAGATCCAGTTGTGGCGCAACAACGCACTAAGGCGCTCGGACTACTGCATAAGCAGATCGTAAAAGATAGTGCGATGTGTAGGCAAGGCATAGCTGATTATTTAGTCACAATGAGAAAGCCTGGTGATAACGCTGAGCCGATAAGCGGTGGATTTGATCACTATGCAGGAGATGGAGCGCCGATCGCTGCTAAATTTGATGAGAGCAAAGGCAACCTTAACCGAGGTAGCATCGAAGTATGGCAAAGATACGCAAGCCCAGTATGGATGGATATAAACCAGTCTAACACTCTATCGTTAAAGGGTAGTAGAGACGATAACGACGAAAAGCATATATGTCCTTTGCAACTTGATGTGATTGAGCGCGCCTTACAGCTTTGGAGTAATGAAAACGACATCGTTTTTACTCCTTTTCTTGGTATTGGCTCAGAGGTCTATCAAGCTCTAAAAATGAGACGTAGAGGCATAGGCATCGAGCTAAAGCAGTCTTATTTTAATGTCGCTCGTAAAAATTGCGAGCTTGCGCTTCGTGAGCGTAGCGAGCAAAGCTTATTTTAGGGCTAAAAATGGATGATAAATTTGAGCCATATAGGCAAAAAGCTAAAGATGCTTGTAAGGATGAGATTAAAAAGTATGTCGCTTTAAATAAAGCGCTCTTTTTATCAAGGCTTGGTAAAAAAGAGATGGATTTATTAAGGAGTGATTTTGAAATCACGAGGCTTAAGACGCTATCAAAACTCATGGCGTCGCTTAGCCTAAAAGAGCATTTTGAGATTAGAGATTTGATAGTTGATGATGGCGAGATTAGATCCTTGCCTGAGTTTTTTCAAAGCTGCTTGCATTAAGGATAAAAAATGAGTGTTTTTGATTATGAAAGTTTTTTAAGACAAAAAGAGAAAAAGATAAATTTTAAAAGTGTTGATATAAAAAGAGATGATTTGCATAGCGCGCTCTTTGAGTATCAAAAGGATCTAGTGTATTTAGCCCTTAAAAAAGGGCATTTTGCCATATTTGCCATGACTGGCAGCGGTAAAACTGCCATGCAAGGCGAGTGGGCTTATAGGGTGTGGCAAAAAGAGCGTAAGCCAGTACTTATCATCGCCCCTTTGGCGGTCGCTCATCAAAGTATCGATGAGATTAAAGAGCTTTTAGGTTATGAAGTTAAATTTTGTGAGAGCAGCGAGGATGTTATCAACGGCTTAAATATCACAAACTACGAAAAGCTGGATAAATTTAACCTAGATGAGTTTGTGGGCGTTGTGCTTGACGAGAGCAGCCGCATAAAAAGCTACACATCAAAGAGTAGAGATATTATCATAGAGGGCTTTAAACACACGCCTTATAAGCTCGCTTGTAGTGCCACGCCGTCGCCAAACGACTATACGGAGCTAGGCAACCATACTGAATTTTTAAACGTGATGAGTCTTAGTGAGATGTTAGCTACTTACTTTATCCATGATGGTAGTGACACATCAAAATGGATATTAAAAGGTCATGCACAAAAGCCATTTTGGCGCTTTGTAAGCTCTTGGAGTGCGTTTTTTACAAAGCCTAGCGATCTAGGATATAGTCTTGATGAAGACTCTAAATTTAAACTACCACCGCTAAAAATGCACCATATCGAAGTCGAGCATAGGCCAAAAACTTCACTTTTTGCAACCTCAGCACAAACACTAAGCGAGAGGCGAGAGGCTAAAAAGGAGAGTTTAGAGGACAGATGCGAGGCGGTCGCGAATATCGTAAATAATAGCGATGAAAACTATCTTATATGGTGCGAGCTAAACGACGAGGGCAAATTACTAAAAGAGCTAATAGCTGGCGCAGTTGAGATCAAAGGTAGCGACATGGATGAGTATAAGGC
>NZ_CALACG010000222.1 GCF_937890585.1 uncultured Campylobacter sp. | reverse complement strand
TGCCCAGGGCGTGCGCAGCTACGACACGCAGCTTGGCATGGTAAATGAAAGTATAAATCTCTCAACCGTTAAGCAAAAAGAGGGCGTGATCGAGTTTGACTTTTTTGGACGCGCGATGAAGCGCGAGGGGCTCGAAAATCTGGGCTTTGAGACCGCTACGCTGGCTAGCGCGCTGGGCTTTGACGTGAGAGTAACCGATCGCTCGGCGAACTGGGCGCCGTGCATCAGCGACTTCGCGCATCTGGTGCTTGAAGAACTGCAAAAACAAAAGCCGCAGGCTAAATTTGCCGCCGTGCACGCTGGTCTTGAGCGGCGTACTGGTCGCAAAACAGCCCGAGCTGCAAGCCTGCTCCATAGGCCCGAACATCCACTCGCCACACTCGGTGAACGAGCACTGCGAGATAGCGTCGGTGGAGATGATGGCGGAAGTCGTAAGAAATATCATTGCCAGGCTTCAGTAGTTTGGAAAGGCTTGTCTCTTGCACGCCTTTAAATGAGCTAGAAATTTCCTCCCTCGATGAACTATATGTTCTATCTTCGGTCGAAAATTTCTTCGTAACATTTAAAATCATCACAAGATACTTTGCCTTGATGCTTTTGTAGTTAGAAATTTAAACTATACAGTTATATGCTACGAAATTTTTGTGCTAATTTTGAGCAAGCTAATTAAAAAAATTATTTTGTTAATTCATGTAAAAATATATTTTTAAAATTATTAATTTTTAAGATTTGTAAATATATTATTTACTAACTCTAAAAATAAGGGCAAAATAATGAAAAAGCCATGGAAAGAGTATAAACAAGATTTTGTTGATTTTTTATTGGAAAAAAATATTAACTTTATTTGGCACATTACAAAACTATCTAATTTGAGCTCTATTGTAAAATATGGATATTTGTTTAGTCAAAATGAGTTAAAAAATAGATAGATCAATTTCAACTCATCAAGTAATGATTTATCAAAACATTTAGACGAGGGCAAAAATACTCAAGACTTTGTAAGATTTGCTTTTACTTTCAATAACCCATTGTTTTTAGCTTTTATCAAAAGACACCCAGATGATAATTTTTGTGTTTTTCGAATGGATATATTCAATTTGCTTACTTTTGATGATGTTGTTTTTTCAGATATTAATGCAACAGATAGAACAGTTTTATTTTTTGATGATTTTGAAAACTTCTGCAACAGATTAGACTTTGAGGCGTTTTTATGTAAAGATACTATAGCTTATGGAGATAAAAAATATAAAACATCTCAAGCCGAGATAATGATAAACAAAGGGGTTGAAGTTGAGAAGCTGACAATAGCACAAATTTGTATACAAAAAAGGATGTCTTGATGGCTCAGAGACC
>NZ_CALACG010000221.1 GCF_937890585.1 uncultured Campylobacter sp. | reverse complement strand
GGTAGTGAAGTAGAACAAAGAATTGCTCCGGGTTTAACAAATAAAATAAATACAAACACTGATAAAACAACTTTGGAAATAGTATTGTCAAATGTATGTACATACTTTAACCTGATATTTTTAATAATTTCTATATTACTGATTGTGGTGGGTTCGTTTAGGAATCTTACATTCCTGCCTGTTATTGTCGGAAATACAGTTATAGGTATAGTACAAGAATTGCGTGCAAAAAAGACTTTGGAGAAAATGAATCTTTTGAATGCTCCACATACAGATGTTTTAAGGGATGGTAAGTTGCAAAATATTTTATCAAAAGAGCTGGTACAAGGTGATATTATTTTGCTTACAGCAGGTAAACAGATTTGTGCAGATGCTATAGTTATAAGTGGAAGTGTACAGGTCAATGAATCATTGTTGACCGGTGAATCTGATGAAGTAGAAAAGAATGTTGGAAACAATTTGATGTCCGGAAGTTTTGTAGTATCCGGAGAGTGCTATGCCAGGCTTGAGAGAGTGGGAGATGAGTCTTATATTTCAAAGCTAAGTATTGAAGCAAAAACAATGAAAAATAAGGAACAGTCTGAGATGATAAGACATATTAACTTGATTGTAAAGACTGTTGGTATTGTTATTATTCCTATTGGTGTAATTTTATTTTGGCAAAGTTATTATATAAATGGTGATACTTTAAGAAAAAGTGTAACTTCTATGGTAGCGGCAGTGCTTGGTATGATACCTGAGGGACTATATCTACTGACTACAGTTGCATTGGCTATCAGCACTATGAAGCTAGCAAGTAAAAAAGTGCTTCTTCATGATATGAAAAGTATAGAGACTCTGGCAAGAGTGGATATGCTTTGTGTGGACAAAACGGGAACTATTACAAAGCCTGATATGAAGGTGGAGGATTTATTCTTATGTAAAAATGCAATAGAACTTATTAGTGAAGAGAAGTTTAGAGAAATATTGTTTTCGTATGCCAATGCTTCTAAAGATAATAATACAACTATGCAGGCTCTAAAAGAGTATGTAAATGAGAATGGAAAAGCAGGGGAATTTAAGTCCCCCATTAAAGTATTACCTTTTTCATCCACGCTCAAATATGGAAGTATTACATTTGATGATGGTTGCTATTTGCTTGGTGCTCCGGAGATTATTTTAAAAAATAATTTTAAAAGGTGAAGTATTTTAATCTTTCTTTTGCATAAATAAGATAAATTTTACTTCACCAACATATCTTGTAAAATCCAACAAGCATGTTTAATTTCGAGTAAAAAATCTATAAATTTTATCTTTCCTCTTTCAAAACTTTTATGATCAAGCCAAGCCCGATGCTAGCAATTACTACTATAAAAACTATCTCAGCGATATCAAGAGCTGTCATTTTTTACTCACGTTAGTTTCATCGTTAGTTGGTTTTTCTTCTGCTTTAGCTGTACTCTTATCGCTAACGTTAGTTTTAAATTTTGGATTTTCATTTCGCTGTTTTAGCTGGCCGCAAGCTGCACTTATATCAAGCCCCTTGCTCTGTCTGATCGTGCAAGTGACACCATGATCCCTTAGGTATTCTTGAAATTTTAGCATGCTACTAAGCTCAGGTCGTCCAAATTCACTGCCTTCATGCGGGTTAAAGTAGATCAAATTTACCTTTGCCTTGATACCATGAAGCAGTTTTACCAGCTTTTTTGCATCACTAACACTATCGTTTAGGTCTTTGATAACAAGGTATTCAAACATCACGCGTTTCCGCATATCGATAGGAAATCCCCTAATAGCGTCCATAACAGCCTCGATATTATATGCCTTATTTATCGGCATTAAGCGGCTTCTAAGCTCGTTAGTAACAGCGTGTAGCGATATAGCCAGCAAGACACCAAGGTCCATCTCGCCAAGCTTTTTTATCTGACTACCAAGACCGCTAGTTGATACAGTTTGATGGCGTGGCGATATGGCTAGACCCTCGTTTAGGGCTAAAATTTTGATCGCTTTACTAACGTTAGCAAGGTTATCAAGTGGTTCGCCCATACCCATATAAACGACGTTTATACGCCTCTCATATGGTATATTATTCTCTCTTTTTATCCATAAAATTTGCCCTACGATCTCGCCAGCAGTCAAATTTCTAACAAGTCCGCCCTTTGCTGTTAGGCAAAAAGCACAGCCCATTTTACAACCAACCTGCGAACTAACACAAACAGTGTAACGAGCATGGCGACTAATCTTACCATCCTCGTCACTGATCTCCTCTTTCATCGGCAGCAAAACGCTCTCTATCTTTAGCCCGTCTTTTAGCTCGAAAAGATACTTGATCGAGCCGTCGCTACTTTGCTCAAATTTCACACATTTTAAAGGATCGAGATAAAATTTCTCAGCCAGATCCTGACGCATATCTTTTGGTAAATTTAGCATTTGGCTAAATTCTGTCGCATTTTTTTTGTAGACCCACTCATAAATTTGCGTCGCTCTAAAAGAGGGAGAGACCAGCTCTTTTAACTCTTCAATGCTAAGATCAAGCAAATTTTTCACATATTTTCCTTTATATATTTTGTTAGTAGCTCTTTGGCCGCAGAGTGATTTTTTATAAAATCAGCATGCGCATTTTTATCGCAAAAATTTGTCGCTACGAAAATTCCATAAGCTGGAATTTTAAAAATTTGAGCTACTTTTAGAACAGAAAAAAACTCCATATTTTCTAAAAAATAGCCTTTTTCAAACATTTTATGAGCCAAATTTTTATCTGTTGTAATGAAATTTGATGAATTTGTTTTGATAGTTCCACGTGAAACGATAGAGGAAATTTCACACTCGATAGGCGAGTAAGATCTATTTTCTATGCTAGAAATTTCAACATTTGATCCGATCGAGCTTTCATAAATTTGCAAAATTTCACCATCTTTATAAAGACCTGCCGAGCCAACAAAAACTATCTTTTCTGGCATTTGGTATAAATTTCGCTCTGGGTTTTTTGATAAATTTTGGCTTATGTTTTGCAGCTCAGGGTTTGATGAGTTTGCAAATTTAGCCTCTATCTTTGCAAGATAATGTGGGTCAATATTCTTTAAATTTACGCCCTTTTCATCAGCTCCCACACATGATCTTTTTTGTAAAAATTTAGTCAAATTTATCGCCATATCGACTAACCCCACCCCCATCGGCAAGGCAAAAGGAAACACTTCATTTCGTCCCGCACTTATTATTATACTCTCCATTTAACTCTTTTCAAATTTTCTTTAATGGTATCAAAATAGTAGTAAATTTAAAACTAAATTCAAAAATTTAGTACGAAAATAAAATTACAATAAATTTTAAGCAATTTTTTATGGGGGGGGGGAATAGAATACGGGTAAAAATTTACAAGATGTAAAAAATGGATAAATATGAGAGTTATTTGCAAAAATCCTTAGTCCCGTTAATAGCTTTTTTAAGCGCCGTTATGTTTGATGGCGGTGCTTTGATACATCTAAGGATTTTAGCAGCTATATCAATACCATTTTATGGGATTATTTTATATGGACTAGATAAACTCTCTGAAAACCCTGACGGTAGCCACAAATATTCTGCTTGGGGGATTATTATAAGGGTAACTTTTGGTTTCCTTGTTGGTCCAGCTATAAATTGTGTGATAAAAAATTGCTTTTAAGGAAAAAAATTAAAATGTTAAATTTTAGTAAAGTTACGCTAAGTTTAGTCGCAGTCAGCTTATTTTCTTTTGCTGATAACGAAATTAAATATAGCCAAGAACTAATGGACGGTTTTGGAAAAAATTGTGAGGCTGGAAATATAAGTATTTGCACTACTCTAGGAACTATATACGAAAATGGATTAAATGGTGTAGAAAAAGATATCATAAAAGCTATAAAATACTATAAAAAAGCTTGCGGTGCAAATGAGTATGAAGCTTGCAGTAATTTAGGAACGATATATATGGCAAAACAAGAATATAAAAAGGCTATGGAGTTATATACCAAAGCATGCAATGGGGGAGAAACTATGGGTTGCAATAATCTTGGAGCTGTGTATTCTTTGGGAGAAGGAGCCAAGATGGATAAAGTAAAGGGTGCTATGTATTACAAAAAAGCTTGCGATACTGGCAACTGGTTGGGTTGTAGAAATTTTGCCAAATACCAATACGATTTAGATAATATACAAAAAACCAAGGAATACACTAAAAAAGCTTGCGATATGGGAAGAGACGCCGATGATGTAAAAAACATACCTGAAAGTAAAGAAATTTGGCAAGAAGCTTGCAGGGCATATCATATATTAAAATAAATTTGAATTTTTAATATACTTATTTTTAAGGAAAAAAATGAAAATATTAAATAAAGTTACCATTAGCTTGGTTTTGGTCAGCTCGCTTACTTTTGCAAGTAATAACTTAAATTTTAGTCAAGAAGAACTAAGAGAATTGGGAAAAAGCTGCAAAAATGCCAATACTACTTTTTTAACTGGCTATGGTACGATGTATCATTATGGTTTAGGGCAAGAAAAGGATATTATAAAAGCCATAAGATTATATCAAAAAAGTTGTGATTGCAATGAATATGAAGCTTGCAATAATCTCGGAACGATATACGAAGGAGAAGATGGTATAAAAAAAGATTATAAGAAAGCAAGAGAGTTATACAAAAAAGCTTGCGATGGTGACTATGCACTAGGATGCTATAATCTTGGAAATATATATTATGATGGAAAGGGTGTAAAACAAGATATAGGAAAAGGGGCTATGTATTTTAAAGAAAGTTGCGATACTGGTAATAATTGGTATGGATGTTATAATTTTGCCGTAATTGCTGGAAAGAATGGCGACCATTACAAAGCAAAAGAGTATTTTGTAAAAGCTTGCAGTTTAGGAAAAAACGATCTTTCAGCACAAATTACTCCAGAAAGGAAAGAAGCGTTGCGAAAAGCTTGCAATTATTAATCTTTTAGCCGCTTTTGTGGCTAAAAACTATAATCTTACTTCAACACCTTGCCCTCTTAAATATGCCTTTAACACCCTAATCTCGATCTCGCCAAAGTGAAATATCGAAGCCGCCAAACACGCATCAGCCCCGGCCTCAAAAGCATCTTTAAAATGCTCCATTTTCCCCGCACCACCACTCGCGATAGTCGGTATAGAAAGCGCACTAAATATCCTTGTTAGCTCCAGGCTAAAGCCCTGTTTGACGCCGTCGTTATCCATGGATGTTAGCAATATCTCCCCCGCTCCGCGCGACTCAACCTCTTTTGCCCAAGCAAAGGCATCTTTTTTGGTATCGATCCTGCCGCCATTTATAAAAACACTATAACCATTTTCGATCTTTTTGGCGTCGATCGCTACAACGACGCACTGCGAGCCAAATTTCTTAGCCGCTTCGTCGATCAAATTTGGATCTTTTATCGCCGATGAGTTTAGGCTCACCTTGTCGCAGCCCGCATTTAAAAGGCGTGAGATGTCGTCAATCGTTCGTATGCCACCGCCAACGGTTAGCGGTATAAAAAGCTTGCTTGCGACCTTTTTTACGACATCGATTATGGTGTCACGGCCAAGGTGAGAGGCTGTGATATCCAAAAAGCAAAGCTCGTCAGCGCCCTCGTCGTTATATCTTTTAGCTATCTCGACTGGGTCTCCAGCGTCGACAAGTCCTACGAAATTTACACCTTTTACGACCCTGCCGTCTTTTACGTCGAGGCATGGGATTATGCGTTTTGCAAAATGATTCAAATTTATCCTTTGTTTATCTTCCTAGCTGCCACCTCAAAGTAGGGCAAACTCGCCCAATTTTCTCGGTTTCCAACTATATAAATAACCTCTTTTGCCCTTGTTAGCGCCACGTTTAGCAGGTTTGGCTTACTAGCGGCCCACGCTCTAGCGCCCTTTGTCGCACCGCCTAACACAAATACAATAACATCAGCCTCTTTGCCCTGCATAGTATGGATAGTGCCAGCACCTTTTAAATTTCTACAAACATCTTTAAATGGCGTTATTATCCTGATATTATAATTTTGGCTAGTTAGCTCACCTGCCAAGAGCTCTTTAACCACCTCGCCCTCGGCTTTGTTGTAGTTGCCTATCCACTCTTCACTTCTAACGTCTATCCACTTTGTTTGCACGTTAGTGTTTGCAAATTTACTAGCCCCATCTCGCCCAAGTATCATCATATCGTCATAAGTTGTCTCGTTTGAAATTTCAAACATAGGGTTAGCACACCTTCTATGCACAATGAGTGGCGAGCCAACCCAGATACTCTCGCCGCTACCTTTTATATATGTGCCGATCTTTTGCGCTTTGTCGGCTCTTAGCTGTACTGATGACTTTAGCAGGTTAAACTCATCTTTTGCCCCGCAGTAGCTAAGGATCGCGTTATTTAAACTAACTGGTAGTGTTACGACTGGCTCAAGCTGAAGGGGATCGCCGACTACGACAGCCATCTTTGAGCGAAGTAGTGCGCCTAACGCGTTAGTTAAATTTGCCTGCCCTGCTTCATCTATCAAAAGCAAGCCTATATCGCTATTTAAAAGGTCTTTAAATGTGTTATTAAACGAAGCAAATGTCGAGCTAACAACTGGCGTTAGCAAAAATAAAGCCTTGATAATCTCACGTCTATGTTTTGCGTCAAGGCCGTTTTTCTCTGCCATCTTCTCATCGTTAAAGATAACACTAAGGGCACGTAAATTTGTCCTTACAGCCTCTTTGCAAGCAAATATCGCTGCCTTATGCAAATTTAGCGCCTCTTTAAAAAGCTCTATCCTAGCCCTAAAAAGCTTTGTCTTGTGAAATTTTTTGTCTATGCCAAATTCCATCATAAATGGCATACTCTTTTGCATTTCGTCATTACGTTCGCTAAAGCTGCCATTTAAAAAGATATCCAGCTCTTCGCTCCTACCAAGTATCTTTTGGCGCTGTCTCTTATACAC
>NZ_CALACG010000220.1 GCF_937890585.1 uncultured Campylobacter sp. | reverse complement strand
CAGCAACCAAGTAGCAGTCACTAAAAAAATCGAGCGGCCAAAGAAGGCCCTCATTCGCTCGCTTTATAAAACGGTTCATGATATCAACTAAGATTTTGCCAAAGAAATATCTCTTGTAGTAATCATTATAGACGTAAAATATGTCGCCCTCTTTGAGCTTTTTTTCTGGCATTTAGCTCTTCCAGATATTTTTGTTTAGCTCCAGATCATGCACGATCTCCACAAAGTCGCTAACTCCTGCGATGTAGCTTTGTATGCTCTCGTTGCTAGTTATCGGTTTTTGTATATCAGGCTCAAAGCTATCTTTTCTTAGATCGATCGCTATGTAAATTTCATTTTTCAAAAATGCCGCCGAGAGCGGGGCGTTAAATTTGGTTCTTAGGTTGTTAAAATTTTCCATTAGTTTTGGCGACAGAGCGTATCTAGCTGCGATCTGATCGGTCGTATATGTCTTAAAGAGCTCGTTAAATTTAGGGTTATCCATCGTCGCTAGCTCGCCCTCGCTTTTTAGATCAGATGTTCGCTTTTTATCGCAGACGTAGATCGTGGCGTTTAGCTCTTTTTTAAACTCCGCCTTTAGCAAGATGCCCTCAAATTTAACCGTCGTATGGGTGTGTTTGCCACTTTTTGTCACCTTTGCAGCGTAAAAGTCGCAGAGCTTAAACTCGGTGTTATCCACCTTGCCAAATATCAAGTCCTCGCCGCGATACTCGCTCACGTCGGTGTCGTAAATTTGATAAAAGTCATATACGCTAAGCGAGCCATTTGCGTTAAAATTTAGGCCGTAGTTTTTGACTATGGCCGTGACTACTTTTTGCTTGAAATTTGCTCTAAAGTTGTTTTTTAGCTCAATTGTAGTTTTGCCAAGATAGCCAACGACTCCAACTAGTAAAAATATAAATAAATTTCCAAGTTTTATCGAGGCTAGAAAAATTCCACCCACGACCGCTCCACCAATCCCATAAAATAGTATCTTGGAGAGCTTTTTGCCGATATCTTGACGCTCTTGCTCAAGGGCTTCAAGATCGGCGTAGTTTATACCTTTTAGGTTGTTTTGCTCCATTTTTTAGGCCCTATTTTTTAAAAAGATCACCGACGTTTGGAGCAGCAGCTTCATTTTCTGGGATATCAAAAAAGACATCTTTATGAAAGCCAAACATTGAAGCTACGACGTTTGAAGGAAACATCTGTATGGCGTTGTTGTAAATTTCAACGGCTGAGTTGTAGGCACGGCGTGCAGCTGAAATTTGCTCTTCGACCTCGCTTAGTGTGCTTTGGATTTGAAGTAAATTTTGATTTGCTTTTAGGTCTGGATAGTTTTCCACGCTCACTCTTAGGCCATTTAGCAGGCCTGAAATTTTGTTATTTAGCTCAAATTTATCCTCTAGAGTTGTGGCGTTTTTGGCACTCTCTCTAAGGGCGGTGATAGTTTCTAAGACGCCTTTTTCATGCACCATGTACTCTTTTGCAGTAGCTACTAAATTTGGTATAAGATCATACCTTCTTTTTAGCTGCGCATCTATGCCAGCCTCGACGCTTTTTACTTGGTTTTGCTTTGCAACTAGGGAGTTGTAAAGGCTTATAAAAAAGATGAAAGCTAGCGCTAAGACGACTATGACGACGACAAATAAATTCATGGCATTTCCTTTTAAATTTAAGTTTTTGAAAGTTTATCCAAAGTTGCTTAAGCGTTTTTAAACACTAAATTTAGCAAAAAAACAAACTTTAATCTTAAATTTTACATATAATTTATATAATTAAAAATTGTTTTTTACGAGGAGGAAAAATGAGAACTATAAACGTAAAAGATATAAAAGAGGTCGTTGCTAAGCTTTGTAAAGAGGCCTGTTACGTCGTCACACCAGATATAAAGGCTGCTTTTATAAAAGCTCAAACCAAAGAGAGCTCATCTCTTGGAAAAGACATTTTGGGCAAAATTTTACAAAATGCTAAGCTTTCAGAAGAGGGCGTAGCGCCTATTTGCCAAGATACGGGTATGACTGTTGTCTTTGTTGAGATCGGCCAAGACGTGCATATCGAGGGCGGATATATAGAAGATGCGATAAACGAGGGCATTGCAAAGGGCTACACCGAGGGCTATCTTAGAAAATCAGTCGTCGCAGAGCCACTTTATGAGAGAAAAAACACTACAAACAACACTCCAGCAGTCATTCACACTAGGATCGTGCCAGGGGATAAATTTAAGATCAAAGTAGCACCAAAAGGCTTTGGTAGCGAGAACAAGTCAGTTTTAAAAATGCTTGTGCCAGCTGATGGCGTAGAGGGCGTTAAAAAGGTCTTTTTAGAGGCTGTAAAATACGCTGGACCAAATGCCTGCCCTCCAATGACAATAGGCGTTGGCATAGGTGGCACTATGGACAAAGCGGCACTTTTAGCAAAAGAGGCTGCGGTGCGCTCAGTGGATAGCAAAAACCCTGATCCAAGATATGCAAAGCTAGAAGAGGAGCTACTAGAGCTTGCTAGTCAAACAGGCGTCGGCCCTCAAGGACTTGGCGGCGATACAACCGCTATAAAAGTAAATGTCGAGTGGTATCCAACTCACATCGCAGGCCTACCAGTAGCTGTAAATATCAACTGCCACGCTGCACGCCACGCAGATGCCGAGCTTTAAGGAGATAACATGTCAGAAGTAAAAAGAATAACAGCACCATTTGATAAAGAGGTGGTAAAAAGCCTAAAAGCAGGCGACAATGTCCTAATATCAGGCACCATCATAGCAGCTCGCGACGCCGCTCACAAGGCGCTAACTGAGACTTTAGCACGCGGCGAGAAGCTACCAGTTGAGCTAAAGGGCGAGACTATCTACTACGTCGGACCAACACCAGCTAAACCAAACCAAGCTATCGGTGCAGCAGGCCCAACAACAAGCGGCAGAATGGACAAATACACGCCAACTATGATAAACGAGGTCGGCATAAATGGCATGATCGGCAAGGGCTACCGTAACGACGCCGTAGTCGAGGCTATGAAAAAATCATGCTGCGTTTATATGGTCGCTATCGGCGGCATCGGAGCGCTTATCAGCCAAAGTATCAAAAAATATGAAGTGCTAGCCTACCCAGAGCTAGGACCAGAGGCAGTTGCAAGGCTCACAGTAGAGGACTTCCCAGCGATAGTAGCTATCGACTGCGAGGGCAATAACTTCTACGAAGTCGGCCAAGCACCTTACAAAAAAATCTAAATTTGATCCGCTAGCAGCCTAAGCTAGCGGAATTTCTCCCAAGATGAAAACTTTTTACAACGATCAAGCAAAGAATTTGCTCAAATTTTTTACCAAATCCAAAAGCGAGCTAGTAAATTTAAAGCTAAAGCAAATTTTGGACGAGGGCTTTGTCATAAAAGCACAAGGGATATTTCTAAAAAACGCCATCAAAAAAGGGCAGAAATTTGAAGAAAACAAGACGCAAAATGAGTGGTCGCTAAATGATATAGTAGTTTTTGAAAGCGAGTATGAGAGCCCTGAAGAGTATTTTAGCGACGTGGGCTCGTTTGTCGTGAAGCTTGCTAGTAAATTTAGAGCAAGCGATCTTGGCGAGGAGATAGTGCTTGCCGTTTCGTTTCAGGCGCTGCTGTTAGTCACGCTGGATAGGGACGAGTTTAAATTTATATATGAAGACTACGACGATAGCACAAATGCCGCTCACATAAAAATTTACGCTAAAAGAGAAAACGACGAAATTTTGCTATACAAAGGTGGGTGTGATGGCTATAAAAGCGAAGCACTGATCGTTTACGAGGTGGCTAGTAGTAGCCAAGACACATAGTATCAGTTAGTTTTATGCGCTTTTCAAAGGGCGCTGGCGAGAAAAATTTGCACTTTTCTATGTAAATTCTATACGAGTAGCTAAGTTTAAAATCATCATAAAATTTCTTTAAATTTAAAAATTTGATACCGCAAATTTCATGAAATTCAAAAAGATCATAAATTTTAGAGCCATTTTTAGCGACAAGGTGCGAAGGGGCAAGCGAGGTAAATGAGCAAAAAACGCCAGTTGGGGTAAGGCCATCTAGCGGTGTGCAAGCTTGTAAGGCGCTCGCAAATTTCTCTGGGACGCTCTTTTTTCTAAGAAAAACGATGCGCGAGTTTTCAAATTTAGCGCTGATCGCGTTTTTCCAAAAAAGATAGGCGTTTGAGGAGATGCCGGCATTTTTAGCAAGCTGAGCGCCAAGCACGTAGCCATCTAAAAATTCGTTTGGTGCAAGAGTTATTTGCATCTTTTTCCTTTTGAAATTTTGCTCATTATAGCCTTTGGTGCCTAAAAATTTAGAAATTTATAGTAGGATTTTGCCAAATTTCAAAGGATAAAATATGAAAAAACAAATTTCGACTAAAAATGCACCGCAAGCGATCGGGCCGTACTCTCAGGCGATTAGTGTAAATGGATTTTTATTTATCTCAGGGCAGCTTGGCGTCACACCAGAGGGTGAGTTTGCAGGTAGCAATGTAGAGGCTCAAGCGCAGCAGTCACTTACAAATTTGCAAAACATTTTGGCTGAAGCTGGACTTAGTTTTGATAATGTTGTAAAGACTACGATCTTTTTAGCAGATATGGCAGATTTTGCCAAGGTAAATGTCACATACGCTAAATTTTTCAAAGAGCCATATCCAGCTAGAAGCACGGTAGCTGTGAAGACTTTACCAAAAGATGCACTCGTAGAAATAGAGGTTATCGCAGCTTATTAACAATTATTGTACCAAAGTACAATTTACAAAGAAAAAAATTTGATCTACAATTCCCTTAAAATAATCAAAAATCTAATATTAAGGGGGTTCCATGGCAACTCAAATCGGTGTTATAAAACAAGTATCTGGCTTAGTTGTGGCTGTAGACGAAAACGGCACACAAAGAGTATTAAAAGCAGGTGATGCTCTATTTTTTGGCGAGGTGATCAAAACCTCTTCAGCAGCTTCTAAAGCAGTCGTATCAATGGATAACGGCAAAGATGTAACTATCTTAGGTAATGAATCTGTTAAACTAGATAATAGTGTTTTAGCAAATTCTGATAACACAGTTGCTGATGTAAGTGATTTGCAAAAAGCTTTGCTTGATGGAAAAGATTTAACAAAATTAGAAGAAACTGCAGCTGGTGGCGGTAATGCAGCTGGTGGCGGAGATGGCGTGAGCCTTGGTTCAGTATCATTCGAACATGGCGGACACTATTCAAATATCAGTGCTGATACTAGCGCAATAAATCCTTTAGGTGCTGGATCTTTCTCAGGTCCAGTAGATAACGTAGGGGGTGGCGCAGCAGACGTAGCAGATACTACTCTGATAGATCCAGACCTTACTCGTAAGCCAAGTAGACCATCTAGAATTGATTTTCCAGAAGACGAAAACCATGATGGTAAAATTTCTGATGATGAGAATAGACGTGGTGATAATGATCATGGCAAGACAACCGTTGATGTTACACTTCCAAATGACGGCAGTGTAAAACCAGGTGATAAAGTAGTCATTAGAGATGAGGATGGAAATAAAGTTGGTGAAAAAGAGATCACCAAAGATGACATCGATAATGGTAAAGTAAGTGTTCCTGATGTTCCAGTAAAACCAGGTGATAATACAATCACAGCTGAGATTGTTAACCCTAATAATCCAGACAATCCAAGTGATCCAACTATTGGTAATATTGTTGAAGATAGCGACAGAAAACCAAGCAAACCTACTGATGTAAATTCTCATGAAGACGAAAACCATGATGGTAAAATTTCTGATGATGAGAATAGACGTGGTGATA